>NZ_JAEHCA010000025.1:0-67941 GCF_016483345.1 Bacillus cereus group sp. N24 | reverse complement strand
CTATAAACTACAATTCGAGTAGGAAGTTTGTCTTTACTCCCTACATATACATCATGTAATTCATACACTTGGCCAGGTTGTAATTGTTTCATGATGTCTTCCAAATGAATCTGTATATATACCGGTCTCAATTGAGCGGGTTTTGTTTTAAATACCACTGTTTCGAATTCTTTTCTATATATTTTAGTTGGTAACTTAAGACGTGATAAATAATATCCTTGCTTATCCTGAATAGACTTAAAGTCTTGTAAACGAAAATATCCTAAATCACGAATATATAGTTCATTCTTTTGTGCCATGTCTGTTCGAGTCGCACTATATGCCTGATCACTTCGTTTTCCTGGTTCAATTTCCACATCAGAAAATTCTCCACTCAACAAATCATACTCTAGTTGAATTTTCACACCAGCTTTATGACTACATCCTCCGGCACCAGGATAAGTAGTTGCGAATCGATCTGGAACTTGGAAGGTTGTAGAATCAAGAACGAGAATCCGCTCAAAATAAGCAGAAAGAGAATTAGAAATCTTAGATACTCCTCCAATTTTAGCTTGTAGAAGTGTAGTAAATACAGTTCGAAAGAAGGCTACAGAAGCCGAATTAAATCGTCGATTAAGTCCCTCCGGACTTAATAAAATTCCTGTTGAAGTTTCTAATTGACTACAAAGTTGAGTAAGAGAGGTAGTAGCGATTTGTTGATTTAACCATACACACAAAGATAAGAAATGGTGCCCGTGGCACTTACGTTTTCGTTTCATCCCGCCTGCTTCTATAGCTAGTTGATTAAGTGTAGCGGGAGACATATATCGATATAACTCTTCAGCAAATAAAGATAACTCTTGTTTTTGGTGCATATTCATAAAAAGCACGTCACCCTTTCTCATTAACATAAGAGAATAGTAACGTGCTTTTAGCTTCAAAAATAGTCTAAATCCTTAAGTTGATGGATGTGGGGTATCGCCACATACCCACCGACCTAAGATTTTAAAGTACCTCTAGAACGAAAATTTTATGCACCGTTGACTACTGATCTAAAATGTACATCCCTTTTGTTTACTAGTGGTTCACTTATCTAACCTAAAGATAAGTATGTGGTTCTTTTACAATTTGAATTTCTTTTTAAGCTTCTTATATTTTCTATATGAACGTCTAACAATGTTTAACATGAAATACGGTATTTTAACAGGGAGAGGCAATTTATAAATGAAAGGCAAGTAAAATGTAAAATATGCCTTTTCTAGATCTCTCCACTTACTATCTTCTTTTGTTTTTAAGAAATCAGATACATCGACTACATATCCCCTTCCGTTTTCCATCATCACATTTTTCCCGTGAACATCACAAGGAGTTAATCCTTGTTCTCTTGCATACTCTAAAGCTTCATTGATATCGAGGATTACCTGCTTAGGAATTTTAATCCCCTTATGAATAGCATCGTATAAGGTAATTTCTTTTAAACGTTTCAATACTATGAAATTTTCTCCTTTATATATAAGCCTCGAATAAGAAGGATGATTTCCGATTCTTCGGTATACTTCTGACTCTTTTTCAATTCCTTCTCCTTTTCGCGCATAAACTTTCACTACCCAACCTTTGTGTTCTTTGTGCATAAATACTGCGGCATAATTACCTGTCCCTAAACACTTCCAAAGTCTAGGAATATCTTTAACTACTACAGGCTCGAATTCATCCTCACTTCTTATGCTTACCTCTTTTAATAATTCGTCCTTTATCAATCCCACAAAACTATTTATACTCATCATTTCCACTCCGTTTTTGCTAAAAGGGGTCCCACCCCATCGCTATTAAGCTAAGAAAATACAACTACTCCAGAACGAGATTTTGTCCTAACTTGTAATAAAAATAAATCCTATTGCTATAAAAGACAACAATTTTTCGTTCTTGGAACATCATAAATATTAACTTTATAACAGTGGGCTAGTTTAAAATTGCATCAAAAACCTAATTGAAATTAAATCAGGAATGTTATTTCAACCGATTTTCACCTGCTAATTTGCAGGTGAACTATTTTCTATTTCATAACAATCCACCAATATTTCTTTTAAATATTCCTTATATTTGGAGCGTAGCATTTCCGGAGAAATGATTTTAATTTCTTTATCGAAAGACAAAAAATACTGAACCAGAAAATCCATCTCCTTTTCTCCAAAAGTCACAATAATGTATTTGTTTTGTTATTCTTCTTGAAGAGACATGTTATCGTAAATGCGTTTATAGAATTGTTCAACCCCTTTCTCACTAACTTTAAAAGAAAAAGGTCGTTGTGTATTGAATTGTTTTCTATATAACGAACTAATTGTCTCTTCAGTAAAAGGAATGCTTTCCTTATCTTCATACTTTGTATTTTGAATATAGTCACAACGGAAATTTCGAAATTCTTTTTTGTCTAAATCCCAACTAAAGCAATACCAATTTCCATTTGTGATTAATAATCTTAAGGGTTGAATGATTCTTTAATTGTTGCCATATCGACAATCATTGATTTCTATTACCTTTTTATTCAGTATGGCAGAGAAGAGTTCTTCTCAAAAGTACGACTCCTTTTTTTGATTTATTCCTACAAATCGGATAACTTGATCTGCCTCATGAACTACCTCTTTTTGCCTCTTTGGGGTCCCATATCAAAAAAAGAAAATTGTACATTTGGACACAATTTAGACGCAAAATATCCAATTCCTTGTACGATAGGGAATCGGATATTTATTTTACTGTTTTATATAGAGTACAATTTCTCGCTTACGAGGTCTGTGTAGCAACCGAACCAAATCTTACTTTAAGTATTAATGGACATCAAAAATAGTAATGATTAATCCAGATTAACATCCATCCGATTCACAATTACATATACCAATATGTTAAATGGCCAAATAATACAAACGGTATGAAGTGAATTTCTACTCTTTTCATACCGTTTTAAATTTGTTTATAAGTTTCATACGAAATTCGTGGAAAGATGGCAGCATCTCTTTATAAACAAGGATCAAAAGTTACCATACCTGACAACGGAAATATTAATGTAACTCTAGTTCCTTTATTCACTTCAGATTCAATGCCAATTTTCATTCCTAATTTTGAGCACAGTTTTTCGCATAGATACAAACCCATTCCTGTACTTTTGCTAAATCTCCTTCCATTCTCTCCAGTAAATCCTTTTTCAAAAACTCTATTTATATCTTTAGTTATTATCCCTACTCCATTATCTTCTATAGTTAGTATTACTGAGTTAGTTTTCTTAATTGTGTAGATACGTATCATTTGTTCTTTGTTATTTGAGTACTTTATAGAATTTCCTATTATTTGATTAATAATAAATTCAACCCATTTTCCATCACTATATACAATCTCATCAATATCCTGTATATCTAATTTTATTCTCTTATGAATAAAATCTCTATAATTTCTTTTAATTACAGTTCTTACTACATCATCAAGGTTGATTGGTTTTATAATATAGTCCTTATCGACATTATTGCTTCGAGAATAATACAGCACCTGTTCTACAAACCCTTCGATTCGATCCAATTGTGAGTCTATTTTATTAGTTACTTCATTTTGATTATTTTCAATTATTAGCTTGGTAGAAGCTATCGGCGTCTTAATTTCATGTACCCATGTTTCTATATATTCCCTATAATCTAATTGCATGTCTCTATAATATTTTACATTTTCATGCATATCTCTACTTACTTCTTTCAGTATATCGTTAAGCTTTTCCCCATGTATAAAGTTTGCTTCCTTTACTACCTCTGGTAGTAGGTATTTTCTCTCCAAGTTTTCTAATATGCCATTAATCTCATTATAATAATTTTTACATTTTATAAATTCTATAACCATATATGAAATCAATGGAAAAAACCAAATACAAAAGACAAAGAATATTATAATGAACTGAACATTCGCAGTCAGCAATATACCTGATAGTATAATAAATACCAGTACATTAGATAGTATTACTACCATTTTATCTTTAAAAAATTCACCTATATTCATGGCATTATATACCCTAAGCTTCGTCTTGTTGCAATTGGATTTTCTATACCTATCTCTTCAAGCTTTTTTCTTAATCTATTTATATTAACAGTTAAGGTGCTATCATCCACAAAATAATCAGATTTCCATAAAGTTTCTATGAGCGAATCTCTTTTTACAATATTTCCGCGATTATTTATTAAGCATGATAGTATTTTAACTTCATTTTTAGTTAACTCTACAGACTTGTCTTGATAAGTAACTGTTGCATTTGAAAGATTCAAATTAAAATCTCTATAAATTAAGATATGATTCGTCTTGAAATCTCCAGATGTTCTTCTTAAAATGTTTGTTACTCTTGCTAATAGTATTTCTGTATTATAAGGCTTTGTTATAAAATCGTCTGCTCCTAAATTCATACTTATTAGTTCATCTACATCACTATCTCTGCTTGTAACCATGAAGATTGGAATATCTGAAGTTTTACGTATTTCTCTGCATATATAATAGCCATCGAACACAGGAAGATTTATGTCTAGTAATATAAGGTCTGCATTCTCACTTTCTATATATTCGATAATATGATTAAAATCTGTGGGAGCCTTTACTTCATATCCATACTTTATAAAAAAATGTTGTAATTCTTCTCTGATGATTTCATCATCTTCAATCAGAATGATTTTTTTCATGACTTTTCCCTCCCTATACAGAATATAAGGCTATTACATCTTGAGAAACAAGGTGTAATAGCCCTAATGAGCATTATAAAATCAAGTATTACTTTTTACAATATTTTTATACCCGACATATGTCGTGTAGAAATATACTACATAAACTACAAGAAATACTAAGCCAGTCATCAATGCTGGTAAGGTAATGTCTGTTTGTTGAAATGTGTTAATAAAATTATTGACTAAATAAATTCCAACTACAGAATGAATTAGGGCAAGAGTAACTGGAAGACTAAAGTATACGAAAGTTTGAATGAAAATCGTTTTGTCGATCATTGTTCCGTTTGAACCAATTCTCTTCAAAGATTTATATCGATCTATGCTATCACTGGCTTCTGATAATTGTTGAAGAGCTAATACAGCCATACTCGTTATTAAAAATACAATACCTATATATAGCCCAATAAACAGTATGACAATTTTCAACCCCTTATTTTCCGCATAAGCTTTATCCTTTGATATGCCTCTTATAGACAAAATATTTAATTTTGGGCCATTTTTGTCATAAAAGACCGGTGTAACGTTATCATATTTTTTATTATATTCTTCTCTATTTTCATCTAAATAATTTACATTGAGTACGGATGTACTAATTTTGTAGCCTGATACAAACTCATCATTTATAACAATTGCGAAGAAATTAGTTATCCCCTCAGAAGTGTAAAGGTTCTCTTGTATAACTTCAGCATTTTTTACCAGATATTCTTTTTCTTTAATATTCATCTTATTGCTATTTTTTAATCTTTCATTTATCGAATTAACCAACCGGTCATTATTTGATAAAAATAAAACTTCATTGTTATTTAAAGTGATTTCCTTTTCGCCTTTAAGATTTAAAATTTTATTATAATCAGATACTTTAATAAAATCCGCACCGCTATCCCTAAAATCTTTAAATACTTCTGGTACAAAGTCCACCACTTTCATCCCTATTTGATATACATTATAAGATACATATTTTTCATTATTACTTATTTTAAAATTAAATTTATTTAATACGTCTTCTATAGTGTAACTTTCATCCCTATTCTCCAACATAATACTGGCATCAAATGGTGTTGCTTCTTTCATTGTTGCATCTATACTTCTTTTTAAGCTGATTCCTGTAGATAAAACCACCATTGTAAGGAATAACATTAAACAGATTAAAGACATGGATATAAAATTTGTATTAACCTTACTATTTATTTGTTTGATGATAAATATATTTAACCCTTTAAAATAGACTTTTTTATTTTTCTTTACAACATATAATATAAATCCAGATAAACTAAAGAAAAACAGAAATGTACCTAATATGCCAAGAATGATTGATACCATGAACATAGGATTCATATAATTCAATCCGATTTTTAATACAGTCACATATGCATATCCCAGTGATGCTACACACATAATAAATGTGATTACATAGATAAGAGGATTTCTAAATTTTATATCTTCGTTTTTTCTACCTGCTGTTAACATATCAATTATTTTGTATTTAGAAACAACATATACATTAAATAACATAACAAGCAAAAACATGATTCCAAAGTATAATACGGTTTTACCTATAGCACCTGTTGAAATTGCAAATTTATATTTATTCATAGGCAAGTCAAATAACTTTAATGCAAATGTAGATAA
This sequence comes from Bacillus cereus group sp. N24, assembly GCF_016483345.1. Classification (NCBI taxonomy): domain Bacteria; kingdom Bacillati; phylum Bacillota; class Bacilli; order Caryophanales; family Bacillaceae; genus Bacillus; species Bacillus cereus group sp. N24. The sequence continues at coordinate 61,591 of NZ_JAEHCA010000025.1, read as the reverse complement.
TCCCTGTGATACTCCAATACCTATTATAAGCCCACTCACTAAAGATATAACGCCAACTAGAAATGTTTCTGTTACTAATATTCTAGATATGTTTCTTCTTCCCATACCTAAAGTCATGTATATTCCTAATTCTTTTTTACGTTTTTTGATTAAAAAATTATTTGCATACAATATTAAACCACCTAATATTACAGATACAAATACTGACACATTTGAGATAACTTTCATTAAAGTAGGCACATACTCTCTACCTGAAGCGTCAATTTCCATAAGTGCTTTTTGTGATTCTATTGAGTTAAAGCTATAAAATATACAAACAGCCAGTGTTAGCGTTAAGAAATATATCGTATAATCTTTAAGACTTTTCTTTACATTCCCACTAGCAATCTTAAAGTACATTATTATCGTCACCTCCAAGAAAGGTTATAACTTCGATAATTTTAGTAAAGAATTCTTTTCTGGAATCATTCCCTCTTACCAACTCGATAAATATTTTTCCATCTTTAATAAAAAGAATTCTACGAGCATAGCTTGCTGTAAATGCATCATGAGTAACCATAAGTATTGTAGCTTTTAAATCCTTATTTAGACTTTCAAATCTTTCGAGTAATAATCTAGCTGATTTAGAATCTAACGATCCTGTTGGTTCATCTGCAAGTACTAAAGATGGATCTGTTACGATGGCTCTTGCCGAACCAACCCTTTGTTTTTGTCCGCCTGACATTTGATAAGGGTATTTGCTTAATACTTGTTCAATGTCTAAATATTTTGCAACTGCTTGTATTTTCCCATCAATTTTTGAACTTTTCTCACCTTTTATTGTTAACGCTAGGGCAATATTTTCATAAGCAGTAAGGGTATCTAATAAATTAAAGTCCTGAAATATAAACCCTAATTCATTTTGTCTAAACTTATCTAGTGACTTTGATTTTAACCGAGTAATGTCACTATTATTTATCATTATTTTTCCCGTAGTAACATTATCAATAGTTGATATACAGTTAAGTAATGTAGTTTTGCCACTTCCTGAAGGCCCCATTATCCCAACAAATTCTCCCTCATCTACCTTAAAACTAATATTATCTATTGCCTTTGTTACATTATCTTTATTACCATAATATTTTTCAATTTTTTCTACACTTAATATATTTCGCATTAATACTTCTCCTTTTTCATTATAAAAATTCTTTAACTCCCATTCATTTTATATAATTTCATTTATAGTATCGGTGGAATTACATTTCATTAACATTACATTTTTGTTATATTGAGTGATACCTCTACATGTAAGTCATCAGAAATCGCGATAGTATAAGTAAAGATTATTCGATGCCTTACCAAAGAGGCAGATAAATGTATGGGTATCTGTTTTGGTGCAAAAAACGATAAGACTTATGTAATTGGTGGAAATAAACAAACTGGTTACGGCGTAACAACAGCTCTATTTAAAAGATATGGATTCATAGTCATTTCAGAAAAAGATTTTGAAAACAGAAAAGGATTTGACCTTTAAGGCCAAACCCTTTTTATTATTTCGCAACTAGTTTTTCTTTCACTTTCGCAGGAAGCTCGTCCTTCTTCACTTCTTCCCAACCTGATACATCTTTTTCACCTTTTTTATCAGAGTAGTAGACGCGTAGAATGCTTCTTTACGAAGTTTTTTTGAGTATTGAATTCTAATTCTTTTTCTTTATCGTCTTTATCAAATCCAGTTAAATTAAAACGTTCTGATGTTTCTCCTTTACCAATCAAAATACGTACAGATTTTAAATTCGGATGGTTTGCTAGAGTTGCGTTAAAGTGTTGAAGGTACGCTTTATAGGAAAAGCCCTAATTTACTTCTTCATATTCCTTCATAATTTTATAAAAGGTGTTTTTCTTTAGTTCTAACATTTCCATAAATATAACAGCAGTTATTTCTCCATTCTTCCATTTTGAATGAGTTTCCTCTATTAAAAAAATTGATTGTTCCCCAAAACACAAAAAACACACTAAATTCTCATAAATAACTGTTGTAGTGATATGAATTTTTCATTTTGGGATACTTTAAAATATTAGCTTGATAGGTATGGAACAACAGTCTAATATGCTTGAATTATAATCAGTGTAAGCAGCTAAAAAAGTAATTGCTGGAATAGAAGTTAAGCATATGATCAAAAAAGGACAAACTCTCCAAGGTGAGAAATTTGTCCAAAACCATAATCTATTTGATTTCACAATATAAAATTCGATTCCGCTAGCAATCTTTCTTTTTTCATATCTCACGATTTTCACATGAGAACCCAAAATAGTGGATTAGAATAATGATTTAATACTTGCTAGTACAGTAAGGATACCTATAATAATGACAAATACATTGCTCGCTTTCCCTTTGTATTTAGCTAGTACCGGTACTTTATAGATCGCATACATCGGTAATAGACATAAGATAGCAGCTACTAACGGACCGCTAAGAGCATCAATAAGTCCAAGAATACTTGGATTTGCATAAGCAACATACCAACATGTTAATACGACAAAAGTAAGGATAATTGTCTTAACTGTTTTTTCTCCTATATCTTTCCCACGTGTTTGACTGGACTTGATAATCATGTCACGCATTACTTCATATGCTCCTATATAGTGTCCAAGGAAAGACTTTGTTATGGCCGTAAAAGCAATGATAGGAGCTGCAATAGTAATTACAGGCGAATTAAGCTCATTAGCAAGATATGACAAGATTGATAAGTTCTGTTCTTTTGCCATCATGAGATCATTTGGAGTCAAACTTAAGGTACTGCTCCAAACAAAGAACATAACAACAGAGAATGTCATAATATAACAGACTTTTTGTATTTGAGCACACTTGGCATTAGTAGCTTCTATTCCATAGGTAGCTCTTTGTTTCATAACAAATGATGAAATCATTGGAGAATGATTAAACGAGAATACGATGATTGGTAGAATCATCAATATCGTTCCAAAATATCCTGTTCCTGTTGAAGCAGTAGAAACATTTGAAAAACTAAGCATTGACGTATTCCACTGTGGAATCAAAGATAATGCGATAAAAAGTAAAGAAGCTATGAAAGGATATACTAGCATGCTCATTATTTTCACAGTGATATCTTGACCAAAATTTAGTATAGCGATAAGACCAAGTACTAATACAAGCGATAAAATGGCCCTTGGAGGTTCTGGCATATGCAATTGATGCACGATAAAACTACTTGCAGTATTTGTAAGTGCAACCGAATACATCAGCACGATCGTATAAATTGAAACAAAATATACTATGTTAAAAATAATACTTGCCTTATTTCCGAAATACTCTCTTATTGTCCCTGTTATCCCCTCATCAGCAGAATTAGAAGCGTAAATCATTTTAGCAAGCGCCCTATGTGAGTAATACATTACAGGGTATGCTAGTATGGTAATTAGTAGTAATGATAATAAACCACCTGAACCTGCATTAATAGGTAAAAAGAGTACTCCTGCTCCAATTGCTGTTCCAAAAAGGCTCAATGCCCAGGTAGTATCCTGCTTATTCCATTTTTTAGGATCTGGATATTTATCATTTTTTACTGCAGTATTATCAGCTTGAAATTCTATGTTTTTTGCAGTATTCCCATTCATATAATACTTCCTCCTTGTGTCCTATTCTTACGTCTCTTTTTAGACTTAGGAATATAGATCGTTCTTGAAAAATGAATTGCTTAAAAAGTGCGCCACATCGTTTATCCTTCTTCTCATTTGACCAAAATCAAAAATTCCACTAGTCATCAACCTGATGGGTTTGTTACCACTTACAAAATATTTCAATTATATAGTAGTATATTTTAGTGGTAATTCCCCCAATATACAGACATCCTTAGGCGAACAATAGAGAATAAATTTGTTAAAATTTTCACAATGTATCCGATAACTGTTCATTGATCTAATTGTTTCTCTCCAAAGATTTTATTTTTAATGGAAATCCCTGTAGGTGTAGCGGCAATTCCGCCTAAACCTGTCTCTCTTAACTCGCGAGGCATTTGTCTTCCAACTCTATACATCGCTTCAATAACTTCATCAGCACTGATGAGATTTTTTACGCTGGCTAATGCGATATCCGCTGCCGCTAAAGCATTTGCCGTTCCAATGGCGTTTCTCTTTACACAAGGAATTTCTACCAAACCAGCGACCGGATCACACACTAAACCAAGTAAATTTTGTAATGCGGTTGAGAAAGCTTCAGAAGATTGTTGTGGTGTTCCTCCGGCAGCTTCTACCGCTGCTGCAGCCGCCATTGCTGAGGCACTGCCCACTTCAGCTTGACATCCTCCGTACGCTCCTGAAATACAAGCGTTGTTTGCGACTATCGTTCCAAATAACGCTGAAGTGAATAGAAAATGAATCATATCTTCATGACTTAACTGCAACGTATCTTTAATACTAAATAAGACTCCCGGGATTGTCCCACTCGCACCTGCTGTTGGAGTTGCACAAATAGCCCCTAATGCAGCATTTACTTCATTAACACCGATAGCACTTTGAATCCCTAACACCATCAAATCGCCAGAAAGAGTTTTCCTATTTTCTCGATAATTTTTAATCTTAACAGCATCACCTCCGGTTAAACCGGTTGGAGAAAATACCCCGTCGCCCTCGATACTTTTATTTATGGCATTTTCCATAGTCGCTAAATTTCGTTCCATTTTACTCCAAACTTCTTCATAAGAAGTTTTAGTTTGTTTGATTTCCTGTTCCATTGCTAATTCATAAATTGGCTTTTGGCTTCTATTAGCTGCATCCACAATTTCTTTTATGGTCATATACATTTTTTTCACTCCTTAATGGAACTAAAGAATAATAAGGTTAGCTATATTACTTAAATTTTCCAATTCCTTCTGCGCATTACCAGGCAATAGAGAATCCAAAGCGAATGCATATAAATATTTCGTGTTATCTTCCAAACTATGAAAGTTGTTAATTTCCACATCATATTGTTTAAAGATCCTTCGTAAGACAAATTCAAAGTCAGCTCTTTCAGAAATCGCAATAATAACTGGCAATGGCCCCTGCAAATCTAAGCTAAATCCGTCAATTTCAACATGTTTGACTTCAATCAATCCACCACCGACCGAAATACCCATCGTTCTAATACTTCGACTTTCATCCTCTAAATGTACATCTGCCGTATTTGGATGACCAGCAGGACTATCACCCGCTTTTTCAATAAAGGTAATGTCAATTCCTTTAGATTCTGCTATTTTAATAGCATCTGGCACTTTGCTGTCATCGGCAGCAAATCCCAATATCCCAGCAATAATTGCAAAATCAGTTCCGTGACCTTTATGGGTTTCAGCAAATGATTCATAATACTTTACCACAACTTTTTTTGGAAGACCTTGAAATAATTTATTGGCAACTGTTCCAATAGCCAAGGCACCTGCAGTATGTGAACTTGAAGGACCTATCATTATTGGCCCAATCACATCAAAACAACTTTTGTATTTAACAATCTTTTTTTCTTTAATAGATGCTACATTCATATTCATATAAACACCCCCATAATTTGTTATTTTTAATTGCAGTTGAATCTAAGTTATTAAAATGACTGATTCAAAACAAGACCTCATTGAATGCGTTTTCATTCTCATATCAAATACACTTCCTTTTAATCACATACCTTTCTTAGAGTAATCATGTCAGTATGTCCAATTTTAAAAGGTTACTTGCAATGCCATTAGGATTTTTGCAAAAAACTAGGTTTGATACTTTCCCTAAAGGTAATAAATTCTCTCTCGACGCCCTCATTATAGCTTGTATATTTATGAGCTCAATATTTTTTTATTTTTAGAAAGATTGAATAAACAGAATCTTGAATGAGTAATAGATTACACTTAGCATGTAGCAATTGTGTCCTTTATTTGAAGCTGTATTAGTTACTAGAAAAGCAAAAATAACACAGAGTTTCTTTCATTAAAACATTGATTATATTGGAAAATCATTATAATGATACTTATATTGTCCTTTGTTAAAACATCTAATTTTGGAAATGAAAGCTGTTACAATAAATAATAAATGTAGATGACAAGGAATCCATTAATGAAACATAAACTCATTTCCTGATATTAATAATTAATTTTGCATTAATATACATTTTCAGAAAAAAGGAACTTCTTTTTATACTCTTAACTTGAAGTACTACTTTGGCAATATCCACTAATTTACACCATCCATATCTCCAGTTATGGAAACCCTAATTAGATTTTAAAAGAGAGAAGAACATTTGTGAGCTCTTCTCCCTTTTTTATTTACTTAAGATTACTATTCAAATTGTTTATTGCAATTACTTTAGCCTGACTTTTATATTATAAATTCTAATTTCCATACTACTTCACAAGCCGATAAAAGGAAAAAAGTATCGATTCCGTCAAAATTAATTTATAAAAGAACTTTGTTTTCCTGTAACAAATTATTTATCCTGCTATTCATTGGCAATACACTTCCACACTTAATAAATGTTCACTTTATATCCGTTTGCAATATTTGCACATACCACGCCTCCGATAATAATAAGTATTTGTAGCGTCAAACAGAGCTAATCCCCAAATTGGCCATAATAGCTCTGGACCTTCCAATGCCCATCCCCTATGATCTAGCCCCCCTTTATTAATAAACCCCTCGGATGTACATCAAACCAGCTGAAGTAACCATTATGGAAACAAGTGAAGCACACAAAAAACAACTCCAAAATCCACTTTTATTGTATATTTTGGAGTTACTTGACGTTTACCTTACAAACACAAGTAGAACAGTTCAAATCAATTGAACTGTTCTACTAAGGTTATTTCATTTTTTTAACCTAATCCCATTTTGACAAATTAAATTGCAGCTCCAACAACCACTGCTATCACAAAAACTAAATCACTATATATTTTATGTTTAACTAGTTTTATTGATTATAAGAATATTCATTTTGGTTTTGCAACACCCTCAACGTGAATACATGTACTTTTTCATACGGATATTACTTACCTCTGTAGGTTCATAATCTCTGTATGCCTAATTAATTGTTTTAAAACAGTTACATCAAAACATAAATTTTAATGTTTAATGACTTTTGATATTTCCTGATATTCCAATGATTTTGAGCTACCCGACTGGATTTTTTTTGCTAATTCATTAGCATAGTTTGTTGTTGCCGGCGCAAATTTATTACGATCCCACTGATGATTTCTAGCGATTTGTTCATCAGACAGATTATAATATGAATAAGTTACTCGTCCTTGCACATCTGGAATTGGATCATCAAAAGTTGTATCAAGATGGTACCATTTCCCTTCAATTTTCACTTGATTCCAAGCATGTGGTTGTCCATTTCCAGTTCCTGTTACAATATGAGTTTCTATTCCAGCCTCTTTTAACAATTGATACGTTAATAATGCATACCCTTGACAAACAGCAGAGCGGTTTGCTAAAGCTTCATATGCTGTATAAGCTTGGAAAGAAGTATCATAAGAAACATGCTTTACGACATAATCATGGATTACTTTTACTTTTTCGTGTTCATCCATACCAGCTTTGATAATGGAATTGATAATTGATTTTGCTTGCGCCTTTACATAGTCCGTTTGTCCTTTGGATTCACGATATGTAATCTTTACTGTAAACGTGTAATTTCCTGGAATACCACGAACGGAATATTGCGTATGCGAAATATTATGATTCAAATATTCGTTAGATTCGACTGCCTTGTCATATTCTTTAACAAGTGCGTTTAGAACCTCATTAATATTAGAGTTTTGGGATTTGTATGTCATCGTTATATTTTCTTTTTGATTATTAATATGAGTTTTTATTTCATTTTGAAATGCGTCTAATAGTTTCCCATCAGGTCGTGAATTATTATTTACAGATGTAGTATTTGTATTCCAAACACCATTACTTTCAAGGTAGTACTGTTTACCATTATCTTGGATCCAGCCTGTTTGCATCGCTCCACTTCCATTGAAGTAGTACCATGCTCCATTTACCTGCTGCCAATTTGTTTGCATCGCTCCGCTTCCGTTGAAGTAATACCATACTCCGTTTACCTGCTGCCAATTTGTTTGCATCGCTCCGCTTCCGTTGAAGTAATACCATGCTCCGTTTACCTGTTGCCAACCTGTTTGCATCGCTCCGCTTCCGTTAAAGTAATACCATGCTCCGTTTACCTGTTGCCAACCTGTTTGCATCGCTCCGCTTCCGTTAAAGTAATACCACGCTCCGTTTACCTGCTGCCAACCTGTTTGCATCACTCCGCTTCCGTTGAAGTAATACCACGCTCCGTTTACCTGCTGCCAACCTGTTTGCTTCACACCGTTTACATTATAGTAATTCCATACTGATCCAGTTTGTTTCCAACCTGTATCGGCACTTGTGTAAGTAGCTACTGTTGATCCCATCACTGTGAGACCAACTGCCATAGCTATAACTTTTATATTCTGTTTCATAAATCTAATATTCCCCTTCTCTTGACCTATTTATCTATCAAACATTAACAATGAGGGCGTTGCAAAACTAAAATAAATACTCAATATTATAAAATGACACTTTCATTAGTAAATATTACTCTCCTCACTAATTGTTAGTTGATTCAATCGAGATTTTACGAGCAGTTAATGTAGGATAAATTAGACCAACTAGCCAAAAGATGACGATGCAACTCTTTGTCTTTCCGCTTATGAAACGCATAATACATAGCCTCTTTGTTATAAGAGTTATCTTAGTCAATATTAGCGATTAAAGCAAGATTTGACATTTATTTATCTATATAAACATATTAAACATATGGTACGTGAAATTTTTAAACAGCGCATTAGGGGGAAATTCAGGTCAAATGTTATGTTAATTATACGGAATTCAGATTTATTAACCATTTTGTTGTCACTTCTGTATACTGAGTACCTGTTATAATAAGAGGTTCTTTACATTCGGGACGTTTGCTTTTTGCAATATTGACTTGATGATCTATGTCTTTCAAACAGCTTTTAATATTTAGGATTTTTTGAGAATCATATTGTTAGCGATAATAGAATGTAAGTAATTACGAACATCTATGTGTTGAAATGAAAGTGAACGAATATTCAAAAATTAACTTTCATATTTATAATAAATAAAGAGCACTTTTAACTTGATATTGATGTGACGTAACCTTAAGTATTTAGAAATTTAAAAAAGTCCCTTAATAAGGTTAAAGGGACCTTACTCACACAAATAATCTGTAAATCAATTCATTTTTGATATACAGATCATTTGTATGATAATTTTTATAAATAATTGCTAAATAGTGAATTTACATAAATGCTTTTAGAAGTTCTTGAACTAATGGGATTGCTCCACCTATAAATTTTAAAACTGCCATTGCGATTTCCATATTATTCTCTCCTCTTTTTTCATATTAAGATGTGGTTAATCTTTATACTCTCATTATAGTAAGCGCTTACAATTATAACAATACATTTCTGTATGCAATATTGCATATTTATACGTTTAGACAAAATTAGACCTCTATTAGTCATTCTTTAATGGTACCATAACGAGGTGAGAGTCTTTAAGGGTTCTCCTTAATAGGAGGAAATATGGAAAGAGTGCAAGAGATTGACAGTAATCTAAAATTTAAGGGTTGGGTTAAACAGGTATTAGCTGTAGGAGGAATGTTAGGGTTCTGCTACTTAGTCCTATATGTTTTCTGTTTCTTAGTTACTATGTAAATATTATACAACTAAACTAGTAGAGTCTTGCCTAGAGAGGTAAGGCTCTTTTGTTTTGTATGAGATGAGCAAACTACATACAATACCTCTCAGGTTTGTCAGATTACTCTGTATGGCGCCTTTTTTCTCTATGTTCTAAAAACATTAACTCCTATCATTGAAAGTAAACAAACTTCTATTTAAAAGTTTCCATTTCTATTGAAAACACAATTGTATTGATAAAAAATGTCTTTTTACTAGATACATATTAAAAAGACAGGCATAAGTTATATTACGCTTTGGTAAAATCTTTTTATCTTTGAAAAGGACTTACATCTTATTAATAGATTTGAATCCTTTTTGTATATTATATTTATATTAACATATAAATATAATATATTAAAAATAATTTAAATGCAAGAATACTAGTATGGGTACCGCCACATCACCATCAAGTTAAGCTTATATAAGTTTAATTTTACATAGAATTTTTCTCTTTTCCAAAGGTCCAGTGTAAGTTCTTTAAAGATCTGCATACGAAATAAACCCTATTCGGTTTCAATTTTTTTGATTGTGTTACATGATTGTGAGACATAGTAAAGTCATATACGACGTCTAAGATATCAAAGACTGTTTTCTTCTTGTATCGGTGAGATTTTCGCCCGTTTTGATGGAGGAGATTGAACAAACGAAGTAGAAGCTTTGATAGCTCTTGGGTGTCTTTCTGTATAGCTCGGAAAAGAAGAAGAAAGTAATCTTTAATCATATATAGGGCCTTATACTCAATCAGTTCTCGTTTCTTTTTTATAAGAAGTAATTGCCGTATTTGAAACATGGTAGAATAACAGAGTAGAATGGCAATCAGTTGCCCATACAAATGGCATTCCAATCGTTCTCGTTTTATCTTTTTACAATGATGAATGTGAAAGAATGATTTCCACGTTTTAAATAAAATCTTGATTTGCCAACGTGATTAATGCTGTCAACATACCAAAAAGAGTCCTGATTGATAAGGACTCTTTTTTGAACTTTTACAAAAGTAAACTTTTAAACACCTAATTAAAATTCTATTATCTATTTTACCACTTGGACAGATACTGGCTTCCAACCCTGATTCTCTACCCAATCAATATCAACCTTATATTTTTTATTACTTTGTTTATCTCGTATATTACCGTAAGCTTTATTATTACCATTATTCCCAATAAAATCGAAAATCAATTGGCTCTCTGGAACATCAACAGCATAAGAAATTGCTTCTTTCATCTCACTCCAATCTACTGTTCCTTCTTTAAATTTCATTTCAGGTTTTGTTCCTTGCTTTGTACCAATTGGCTTCCAAGAAGGATTAGTTTGAGAACCCTTTTCTTGAGATACCGATTTTTCTGCTTTTTGTTTCTCTTCTAACAGTGCTGCTTCTTTCTCTTCATTTTTCTTCTCTTCTAACAGTGCTGCTTCTCTCTCTTCACGTTTCTTCTCTTCTAACAGTGCCGCTTCTCTCTCCTCACGTTCCTTCTCTTCTAACTGCGCTGCTTCTTTCTCTTCACGTTTCTTCTCTTCTAACTGCGTTGCTTCTTTCTCTTTACGTTTCTTCTCTTCTATCTTTGTTGCTTTCTTTTCTTGAGCAATTGCTTTCTTTGATGTATCAGAAGGGGAAAACAACTGGTATGTCACTACACCAACTGTCACTAATACCAAAGTAAATGCAATATTAAAAATCACCTTTTTACGACGATTTTGTTGTTTTTCTTGAAACCTGCTTACTTGTCCCATTTTTTAAACCTCCGAGTTTATTTTCTCTTCTAATCTTTATGCATTTCTTATAATTCTTAATATTTTTATTAAACGATGGAAATGAATTACAATTCCCATACAAGATTTCATATCATAATAAAATTTGTGTTTTTTCAAGCATCTGACATATGTTATTCAAAAATATTTTAATACATTAAAAATTGATAAGCATCTGTTCGTAAGAAACCTTCAATTTTATTCAAAGGTGATTCCAATTACGTCCACATTAGATCTCCTGTAGAAATCTTTTTAACAATTAAGCCCCTTCTTCCCTTATTTATAATTTTCAAATTAAACTGCCCTCTATGGTACAATAAAGATGTGTTGTTTTCTACTGGGGTATGTCGTAAAATCAAAAGGGATTTTATCTCTTTTACCTTTCTCTCAGAGTAACTTTCACCACTAGGAAACTCTATTATTCCTAATGTAATCTTTAATTCGCTTTCATCAAAAATCCAATCCTTATTAAGTTCCCTTATCTTTTGTATAAAGCTTCTTTTGGTTTTTCCTATATAGATTAATGTTTCATTCTTAGCATATACTCTAGAGATTGCAAATATTCCCTTCTTAAAAGCTTCTTCTCTATTATAAAAATCATTTAAACTATACAATCCATACCACTTAATATGTACTGTTTCTATTAACCTCACCTCATTTTTAGATAATATTATAATTTCTGAATGTTCAAATTATTATGGATACATAGCCTTGATTACTTGAATTATAAATAGTGCTTTTCAATAATACATTTTATTATTACTAATTTCAATAATGAATATGTATATATCATCATGAATTTCCTATCATTTGTTTCGTCAAGTAGGGGTAGCGTCACATGCCCATCAAGCTAAGATTTTGAAATACCCCCAAAACGAAAATTCTATATCTCTGTATATGAAAAATGGTTAAAAGTTCAATAAAAAAAAAGTGCATGACTTTCAATTAACGAGTTCAGTTTTGGGAGAGAAAAGTTCAATTTTAATGCTAAATAACAGTAGTATTAGCAATCTAATTGTTGACAAAATAACAATATAAATAGCATAAAAAAACCGCTCAGATTTTATTCTGAGCGGTTTTTGCATACTTTTTAATGTTTATTCTTCATTATTAAGCCAATCAACTAACTTTGAAATTGTCTCTGCATAATCCTTAATTTCCTTTATCGTTCCTATTACTTGTGTTGTACCCATCTTTTGTTCTTCTTCATCTGCACACTCAATCCACAAGGAACGCTTTAAATTATATTCAAGCCAACCTAATTTTCCTAAAAATCCACTTTCTAATACAGTAGACCAATTTGCCTGAGTTTCTCCGTATCTCTTTTTATATCCATTTATAAAAGCAAAAAATCTTTCTTTATCTACGTTTCCTTCTTCATCTTCAGACCAGTATAATGCAGTTTCAATTAAATCGTGCATTGGATTGACATAACCAGCCGACTCCCAATCTATTAAAACGGGATTATCTTTATTCCATAAAACATTTTTGGGATCCAAATCCCTATGACTAATAACTAAATTTGCTGAAAGTAATCTATTTGCTTTGTTTGCTAACTCACTCCACTCATAAAGTTTATCAACAATTTCAAGCAGTAATTCAACCCATTCAGTATTACTTTTTTGTCCTCTTTGAATGTAATATTTCCATTCTATGGATTGTTCATTGTTCCCTAAATCTTCTTTTATGTGAAGCTCAGAAAAATCTGTCCTATGGATATCAGCGAGTATAGAACCTATTTTTTCACTATGACTACAATTAATTGTATTTGGTTTTAATGTTTTACCCTCTATCCAATCGAAAACAATATAGAATTGGTTATCTATTGTTTTAATAACATCACCATTAATTATTTTAGCTGGAACAGTAGGTACTTTTTCCGATACTAAATTAGCAATTCTCTCTGAATTAATATAATTCATCATTGCATCGGGTCTTATCATAATTTGAGGATTTAAGATTTTTATGGCATATTTTCCTTTATGTGTTTCAATAGCATACATCTTATGTAAAAGACCACCTGATATTGATACTGGAACCCCGGCCATTTCACCAAGTTGTGACTCAACACATAACTTTTTAAATAATTGAATATCAACCATTCCACTAATCTCCTTAAATTTTTTATTCAACTAATGCATGCTTAGTTGAATAAGACATAAACTATATAAATACTTTAACATAAAATTCCGAAAAATCTTGAAATATTTTATTTAAGACACCCGAGCATACTTGCTTAGCTATCTTAAATAAATAATGTCATTTAAATCATCTTTATATTACAAACGTTATAAAACAAGTGTTTTATTTATTTCTTCATGTCCCTTAAAATGAAAAAATACGCTATTCTTTCTCTAGAATCATAGGAAAGGATGGCGTATTTTTTATGGACCTCTCGCTTTCTGAAGAATTACATCTATTCTCACAAGAATTACAACGCTTTCTATCTCCAGTAGTCCTACAAGACATCGCCAGACAAGTTGGCTTTGTAAAGCGATCTAGTAAATATCAAGCAAACGAACTTATTGCCCTTTGCGTATGGCTCAGTCAGGAAATCGCTAGCACATCACTTACACAATTGTGCAGTCGGTTAGAAGCTTCCACTGGGGTACTAATGAGCCCGGAAGGATTGAATCAACGCTTTAATCCAGCAGCTGTCGCATTTCTAAGAGAAGTCTTTACTTCTCTTCTCACACAAAAGCTCTGTTCCAATCAATCGTTTTCTGCACACATGATGTCTATTTTCAATCGTATTCGTATTTTAGATGCGACGATGTTTCAGTTACCAGATACCTTCGCCACTGACTATCAAGGATCAGGTGGAAGTAGTAATACTGCGGGGGTTAAGATTCAACTTGAATATGATTTACTCAGTGGTCAGTTTTTAAACGTACAGCTTGGGCCAGGAAAGAACAATGATAAAACATACGGTACCATTTGTCTTGAAACCATTGAGAAAGGAGACCTATGTTTGCGTGATCTCGGTTACTTCGATTTAAGTGATCTACAAGCGATTCACGATAAAAAGGCTTACTATATCTCGAGGTTGAAGCTGAATACACGAATTTATATCAAGAACCCTGAGCCAAAATACTTCAACAATGGTACGTTAAAAAAGCAAACAGAATACATCCAACTTGATATGACACAAATGATGTCTGGTCTACCCCCTGGTGAAACAATGGAAATCCCCGAGGCATATATTGGCCAAAATCAGAAGCTACCAACACGTGCCATAATCCATCGTTTAACCGACGATCAAACAAAAACGCGTTTGAAAAATCAAGCAATACGTGAGAAGAAAAAGGGTATTATCATGAAGGATAAAAGTAAGCGTTTGATGAGCATGAATGTATATATTACGAACACATCGCCAGAAGAAGTACCGACTAACTATGTGCATTCCTTGTATTCACTGCGTTGGCAAATAGAGATTTTGTTTAAAACATGGAAGTCGTTTTTTGAAATTGATGAGTGTAAGGACATCAAAAAAGAACGTCTTGAATGCCATTTGTATGGTCAACTCATTGGCATTCTCATCTGTTCCTCTACGATGTTTCAAATGCGGCAGTTTCTACTTGAAAAGCAGAAGCAAGAACTAAGCGAATACAAAGCAATTTATATGATTAAGGATTACTTTCCGTTACTGTTCCAAGCAATAGCAGTTGACACAGATGAACTCTCGGCGATTCTACATCGCCTCTATCAATCGCTTAAAAAGAATGGTCGTAAATGTCATCGTTACAAAAAAATGACCGTCTTCGATATTCTTGGTGTTGTCTATGAAACGACGGTGAATAAAAGACAAGTTGCCTAGCGGAAAAATCACATTTTCATAGGTTTATTTGGCATGTTTATTTTTCCGAAACGCACTAGTCACAGTACAAAAATCAAGATGTAGCTAGGGTTTCTCACCGTTAGCTTGATGGGCATGGGGTAGCGTCAGCAAAATGCGCATTTACAACGTTAAAGAAATCCCCATATTAAAAAGCCCCATTTATCAACATTTATATTGAGGAATTAGGTTCTTTTCGTTATTCCGTTAAAGCGCTCCTTTAAGTGAATAACCAAAATCTCACCTCACTCATAATATCACTTAATTCTTATTAAACTAACGCACCTCGTTAGTTTAAGTGTAATTCTTCACAAATTCTTAGCAGGTTTAGTTAAAAATCTTTTTTATATAAACAAAAGAACTGAGCGAAAAATAACGCTCAGTTCTTTTACAAACATCCCATTTCATAAATGTGCGATCATATTATTTTCGTACAGCTTCAAATGTAATGAGTTGGCTATCTGTTGATGGTTGCTTTTTGAAAGTATAATCGGCAGAACAAGTAATATCAGTTTTACATGAATCATTGAATCAGTAGCTTTACATAGAGATTTTTTAGATTCCACTGATGATCCTTGCAGTTATCACACTAAAACAGTTTCTTCAGTATATTCTATAAAATTTTAAATACAACAATTCCTTATGAAGCATCATCTACTAAGATAACCATCATTTTTTGAGAATTATATTGAACTTACCTTTTTAAATTGTGCAGATAATTTGCAGATATATATTAGCATAAGTACTCTCCATTCGAACATATGATGAAGTGAATGATAGGACAGGGAGGTATCATGATGTTTGCTTATACGTTAACTGCCTTAACACTTTGTTGTATCTCAATTATTATTACATCATATATTTCTAAACGTAAGGGTACCCTAATGGAGTATATGGTATTTATTATGTCTTATAGTATGAGTATCGGTTTAAGTATAGGTTTTTATTTAGGTATTCTCTTTAAAGGGGAATTACTATATTCTACTTTGCTTGCTATTTTGATTAGTGGTTGTATCGGTCTTTTAGTCGGTCTACGTTTTCACCTATATACTGCCTTAGAAGGAATGTTCTCTGGATTAATGGCAAGTATGATGGGAGCAATGATTACAGAAATGCTAAATGCGCAACAAGCTCATAGTATACTATTCATTAGCCTTTTACTTTCTATAACGATAACTATGTCATGTATAATTCAGCTTTTATCAGAAACCTTTACTACTTATATCCATCGTCGGTTTCTATTATTACTCTCCATTGGCGTAGTAATTATCCTGACTGTATTCATAACGTTCCCAGAGCATGTCCCGCCAACCTCTTCCACAGAAGAACAACATAAACATTAGCAGCTATAATCGATTCCCTCTAATATTTCATTATATTAGAGGGGATCGATTTCATTAATTTTATTTCTTAACAGATGAAGATTAAAAACACTTTGAATCGCTAGTCCAAAATTTCTATATCTATATAATTGATAACACATTAATTTCATAGATATTCAATTCTCTTTGCTTGAGAAGGTATACCATTCCATCTTGAAATAATAAATTTTAACTTAACCAATATATGTTTTTGGATCCATAGCATTGCTCTTCTGTGCATTCCATTCACCTTTATGGATTTCAAAATGTAAGTGCTGTCCTTCAGATTGTCCTGTATTCCCCATTATGCCAAGTTGTTGTCCTCGCTTCACTTTTTGACCAGCAGAAACAGAACGACTCTTTAAATGAGCATATACAGTCGTATATGTTTGTCCGTTAATATTGTGAGAAATAAACACAACATTACCATAGCTTGTAGAATAATAAGAGCGAGTGACTACACCTTCTGCGGCGGCAACAACCGGCACTATTCCTGAAGCAGCAATATCTAATCCGTGATGCATTTGCCCATCACGTTTCTCAAATCCAGAAGTATATCTTCCTACAGCTGGTTGAATAAATTCATTTGTTGTATTTATCTCTTGGGATTGTCGCTGCTCCTCTGCATCAGTCTTACTTGTTTTTGATAGGAATTTACTTGATACATAACCGTTTTTACCGTTGTAATTAATTTTTTTCCATCCATTTTGTTCAAATAGAACTTGTACTTTTATTCCTTTTGATAAAGCACCGATTACACCATGATTTGTACCAGCACCGCTTCTTATATTTAACACGCTTACGTTAACATAGTAGTCATCAACTGTTGCTCCAGTAGATGGATTACTTGTTTCAGGTTTTGGTGGTGTACCTCTTTTAACAAATTTTACATATTCACTGCTTACATAACCAGTTCTTCCATTATGATTAATTTTCAACCAGCCATTTTCAACGCCAGTTACTTGCAATGTTCGTCCGTTTAATACACCACCAATTACACTATGGTAAGTAGCAGGACCTGTACGCACACGTAAAGATGTAGCGTCTACAATGTATATACCGTCAGCCTGAACCGTAACATTATTTTGTTGTTCATTTGTATTAGAGCCACTCTTTGAAATGTAATCTTTACTAATATAGGCGTCTTGTCCTTTATAGTTAATTTTGAACCAATTTTGTACTTCACCAGTCACTCGAACTACTTGTCCTTTATACATAGAGCCTAAAATCGTATGGGAAGTACTTGGACCTGTACGAACGCGGAGGGAGGATACGTTAACTTTGTAATCCCCACTCGCTACTTGAAATTTCCCATTGTTATTGTCGCTTCCATTTGAGCCACTGTCTTTCACAAATTGACTGCTTACATAACCCACTTTTCCATTATGGTTAATTTTCAACCAGCCGTTTTCTTCTCCAATAACTTGTAAAACTTTCCCTTCATACACGCGCCCCATTATTGCACTAGATGTATTTGGCTGTGTGCGAACACGTAATACATTAGCAGTTACAATTTTACTACGACTCTTACCTATATTCGTCTTTGCTAGTACGCCATTTTTCGAAATAAATTCACTACTCACGTAGCCAATTTTTCCGTTATGATTGACTTTCAACCAACTGTTTTCTTCTCCAATAACTTGTAAAACTTCCCCTTCATACACGCGTCCCATAATTGCACTAGACGTATTTGGCTGTGTGCGGACACGTAGAACATTCGTATTTACTGTTACTTGATTTTCATATTTTACTACATCAATAGTTTGCTCATGCTTCGTGTCTTTTTGTATAACAGTATTTTTCGCTTGAGCAGTACTAATAAATACACTTCCTGTAACAGAAGCTACTGCTACACTAGCTAAAATTTTTTTCATAAGTATAAAACACCTTCCTACAAACATATTCAAGTATCATTATGTTTTTATGTTAACTTCCATTTCTTTTCATTCTAACTATTCAGGAAAAGTATCCTTTTATTATCCACCATCTATACCTAGTAATAAAAGAAACTTAAATCCATTACACTTTGAAAATTCTCTCATTGCTTCAATCTAACACTACACAATGTAGTTTTAATTTCCAAAAAAAATAGCTACTAATAATCACCTATAATTAATACTACAAAAATAAAAAAATCATAATTTAGGCCTTCTTCATTTAACTTATACTTTTGCTTAAATATACCTGCTCTCCTTTCACACTACGAATTGTAGTATAAAATAAAAGAAAGGTCAAATATAAGTATTTAGCCTTTTGTAACTACAATACATTACATTTATCCATTTCTAATCTAATCATAAATAATTATGTTTTTTAATCTCTAAATAACCAAAAAACATTTTCACCTTGTAAACTCTTCCTACAGGATAGCTCTCTCTTATTGTCTAAACTTTTATAAAAATAATATTCCCAATTCACAACATGACATATAAAAGCAGCAATCTACTAAGATAACTGCTTTACATTATGATAAACTACATGAATTTCACATTATTCCGGCTTATTAGGAATATTAGGGTTTGAAACATAATCAGATGTGTAATCTGTATATTTTACTTCCGTTACCATCCCTGCTGAAGCATGGTGTAGATCGTGACAGTGGAACATCCACTCACCCGGATTGTCTGCTACAAAGGCTACTTCATATTCTTCTCCTAGTTTCAGATTTAATGTGTCTTTAACAATTGGAGAACCTTCAATCGGTTTTCCATCTTTACTTAATACTTGGAAGAAATGACCGTGCAAATGCATCGGGTGATCGTCTCTTTTAGAGCGATTTACTAATTTCACTTTTACTAAGTCACCCTTTTTCACTAGAATTGGATCAATATCTGGAAATACTTTTCCGTTAATTGTATAAACCATTTCATTTCCATTCATTTTCGTATTCAAGTCCATATTATATGTGGCAGTATACTGCTGCTCTAGTGTGAAATTACCTAATTTTTTCTCACCATATTTCGTCATATCTAATTTCGGTAGTTTTTCTTTTTCATTTGCTCTGTCTTTCATCTCTTTACTACCTTCATATTCAATAATGGTTTTCATTCCTTTTGCACCTTTATTTGCTGAATGGTCTTCAACATACCATTTCCCAGGATTGTTAGCAGTAAATTCAACATCATAACGTTCACCCGGTGCGATTGAAATTACTTTATCCTTTATAGCTTTTGGATCGTTTATTGGTTGACCATCTGTCGCAACTACTTTTATATCATGACCGTGAACGTGTATATCATGTGATAGATAACCAGCATTAACGAGTCGAAGACGAACTTTATCACCCTTTTTCACTTTTAACGGCTCTACTAAATCACCGCTTTTACCATTGATTGTGAATAAGTTATACATACCCATATCATGACCTTCCATCTTCATATTTCCATGGTCCATTCCTGCCATATTACCAGAGTCTTTTTTATCACTCCCCATGTTCATACCTGAATGATCCATGCCTTTCATATCATCATTCTTTTTTGCATTTTCATTATCCTTAGATTTATTACCTTTTTGCGCTTTTGTCATTTCTTTTAACTGCTTATTAATTTCTTCTTTATCTGTTATCCATTCATCTAACATTAACGTGTAATCTTTATCATACTTTTCATTTGTATCCTCTACAATAAGAGCACCATATAAGCCTCTATCTAGTTGATTTACAGAATCTTGATGTGAATGATACCAATACGTTCCTGGTACGTTCGCTTCAAATTCATAGGTGAAACTTTTTCCTGATTCAACCGCATCTTGTGTCACGCCTGGAATTCCATCCATGTTATTTGGGACAGGATACCCATGCCAATGAATAGATACTGGTGCAGGTAATTCATTTTTTAATGTCACTTTAACCTTTTCACCTTTTTTCACCCTAATTTCCGGACCCGGGGATGAACCATTAAATGTCCAGACTGGAACAATAACACCGCTACTTAGCTTTTGTTTTTCTTCTTTCGCTACTAAAGTAACTTCTGGCCCTTTTACAACTTTCAATGGCTTTGTAGCCGTTTCAGTCTGTGTTGTTTTTTTATCATTCATATTTTTATGATCATTTGTTGTATTTGTGGTCGCAGAACATGCAGCAATTAAAGATATTACGGAGACTGCAACTGCTGTTAATACAAATCCTTTCATAGAAAATCCCTCCTTTTTCTTTTTCAAGATTATTATAGAAGATAATTTTCAAGAAAATATGGAGATATAAAATGAGCAAAATAAAAAGGCACCCAAAATTGAGCGCCTCTTCTAACTATTATTTTGTAACAACTTCATCTTCTTTTACATTTACATTATTGTTACTCATAAACCCTTCAATCTCTTCAACTGTTCTAATGATATCTTTTGACAAATTTTCATAGCCATCTTTTGTTACAAGGATATCATCTTCAATACGAATACCAATTGATTCTTCTTCAATATATAGACCTGGTTCAATCGTAATAACCATACCTTCTTCTAATACTCTTTCTTTGTATGTTCCAACATCGTGAGTATCTAAACCAAGAAAGTGACTGACACCATGATAATAATATTTAGATAGTTCCTCATCTTCTTGAATTAAACCAATAGCTTTACACTCTTCTGCTAGTACCTTTTTTGTATGCTCATTTAATGCAACAAAATTTAAGCCTGGCTTAATAATCTCTGTTGTTTCTTTCAATGCTTTTAATACAATATTATAGATTTGTTTTTGGCGACTAGAGAATGTTCCATTTGCCGGGAAAGTATAACTAATATCAGCGTTATAATAGTCTTTTTGAGCGCCTAAATCTAGCAGTACTAAATCACCATTTTGAATTTGTGCATCATTATCTTCATAATGAAGAACTGTTGCATTTTTCCCACTTGCCAAAATTGTATTGAACGCATGATGCTTAATCCCAGATGACTTCAGTGTGAAATCAAACTGAGCTTCTAATTCATATTCCATCATGTCTGCTTTTGCATGCTTTAACACATTGTAAATACCGTCTTTCGTTACAGCAATTGCTTCTTTAATGATTTCAATTTCTTCCTCTGTTTTAAACACTCGTAATTCACAAATTTCCGGGTATACATTACCAATTGTTATGTGTGGGTACTGTTCTCTTACATGTTTAGCAAACGCTAACGTTTTCGTCTCAGTACCCTTCCACTCACGACGCTCTAAATCTAAATACACATGTTGCGCATTTTCTGCGAAAAGTGTATGTGCCATTGTCTTCTCAAAGCTTTCTATATATACAACTTTTTGTATGCCTGAAATTCGTTCTGCATCTTCTTTAGAAATTGTTTTACCGACCCATTTTTCCATTACTGGATCTGATTTTTCAATGAAAAGAGTTTCTTCCACATTATTTCCAAACTTTTTCAACATGAAAATAACATTGGGCTCATCGATTCCCGTTAAATAGTAAAAATTTCGATTCGGCACAAATTTATAATGGGCATCTGCTGACATATGAGGTGCTTGTCCAGCAAATAAAATCGTAATCGATTCATCATGTAATGTTTTCGCTAATCGTTCTCTATTTTGAGCAAAAAATGTTGATTTCATAATAATCCCCCTAGCGTTCTATGTATAATTTTGAAACTGATTATCCAATATAATTCATTCTATTATTGTTATAATTTTTCGTCAATTAATAATGTTTATATAGAAGATAAACTTTCATTACTTGGCATCTAATCACTCCACAATTTCTTGACATTTATTCCATATACTTAATATCTCATATATATAAGAAAGGAGCCTACAAACGTGAAACATTACGTAGGACTAGCCATTACTTCATTATTTATCATTGCAGGATGCTCTAATAACGTAGAAACACCACCAGTAAAAAAAGAAACAGTTCAATCTCAGCCCCAAAATAAAGATAACGCAAATACGATTCCGCAAAACTTCTATAAAGAAATTACATCTGGAAAAATAGCGCACATTCACGGAATTGGCTATGCAGGAAATATGCCTGGTATTTCTATCGCAACTCATAGTGGTATAAAAGTTTATCAAAATGGAAAATGGTTTGAAACTGCTACACAGTTACACGATTATATGGGCTTTCAGGCAACTAAAAATGGATTTTTTGCTAGTGGGCACCCAGAACCAGGTGCAAATTTAAAAAATCCTTTAGGATTAATGAAAAGTTCTGATGGCGGCAATAACCTTGAAAAGCTAGCATTCTATGGAGAATCTGATTTTCATAACCTTGCTGTCGGATATAATACAGAAACGATTTATTTATATAACGAGCGTCCAAATTCTAAATTACAACAAGGTTTTTATTTCAGTACAAACAACGGACAAGAATGGAAAAATAGTAAGTTAAAAGGCCTTTCAAGTACAATCCATACATTTTCAGTACATCCGGATCAAGCGAGTGTAGTCGCAGTAAGTGCTAAAGATGGTGTTTATTTATCTACAGATTACGGGAATACATTTGAACTATTCTCTACATCACTTGAATCGACAGCAGTTACATTAAGTAATGAAGATGTTTTTTACGCCCCTATCAATAAGCAAATGATAACGAAGAAATCAATTGCTACAAATGAAGAAACAAACTTACAGATTCCATCTTTAGATTCTAAAGATACAATTATGTACATATCACAAAACCCTCAAAATTCATCTGAAATAGTATTTGCTACAATGCAAGCAAATGTATTCCTTTCCACAGATGACGGTAAAACGTGGAAACAGATTACTAAAAATGGCTTATTACAATTTAATTAGAAAGGTGAATATAACGTGTTTTCAACAATTAGCGAGTGGAGTTATCAACTCATGTCTCCTTTAATGGATGTCACGAATGCTACGAAATCAATTCCTCTTTTATTTGCGTTTTTATTAGGCATAGTAGGTACCCTTGCTCCATGCCAATTAACAGGAAACATTAGCGCCATTACAATCTATGGCAATCAATCTTTACAAAAGGGACATATTTGGAAACATATATTGTTATTCATTTTAGGAAAAATAATAGCTTTTACGACGCTTGGACTATTAGTATGGGTGTTAGGAAAAGAAATTCAGCAAATATTAACTTTGTATTTCCCATGGTTACGTAAACTGATCGGACCTTTATTAATAATAATGGGGTTAATATTATCAGGTATTATAAAAGGTAGAAACTTCTTCTCTACCATCTTCCCTATCACATCTATACGAAAACAAAATGAAGTCAGCTCATTTTTGCTTGGGTTTTTCTTTTCGTTAGCTTTCTGCCCTACTATGTTTGTGCTATTTTTCGGAACATTAATACCACTCTCTTTAACATCTAATTACGGGTATTTATTTCCTACCTTTTTCTCTATAGGAACTGCTCTACCTGTCGTTGTATTACTGTCCATTATCTCCTACCTAGGCTTAAATGGAACACTACTTAAAAAGAGCCGAAAAATAGGGGGAAATATTCAGCGTATAGCTGGTGTACTTCTCGTTTTAATCGGACTTTATGATACCGCCCTATATTGGTAATACATACAAAAGGTAAGCTTCAGTGAAATGAGCTTACCTTTTGTATCATTTTATTCATTTTTCTTTTGTTGTAATTGTGTTAGCAAATTCGTAACAAACGCGAGAAACAATGGATCTTTCTCTTTTTTAGGCGACCACTGCATAATGAGTTGCCGCGGGATTTCAATGTCTATCGGTTGCACGATAAAGTCATGAATAATTTGTTTATGAAGTCCTGATAACGGAACGATCGTTATACCGTTAACTTGTAAAGTAAGTGCTAATGCCGAGCTAATTGACTCTGACTCCATCACTTTATTCACTGTTATTTCGTTTTTCATTAAGTATGGTTCAAGTACTTCTTTACAACCAGAAAGTGGCATAATAAAAGGATAATTTTTCAATTCTTTACTAGTAAGATTAGGTGGAATATTCTTTGAAGAAACGATAACATAAGGATCTTCACCAATAACTTCATAGTGAAATCCTGGTATTAGATTTTCTTTTATAGAAATAGAAAAATCAGCACTTCCAGCAGACAGCCAATTTAAAACTTCTTGATAGCTTCCCTCTCTAACTGCAAGCACGTACTGACTTTGATCAATATTACCTAATTGGATACACTCTGCCAAACAATATACAGTAACGGAAGGATACGTAGCTAATACAATCTTATACAAACTTTTATTCTTCAAGTGTAAAGCTGTTTCTTCAAGATTTTCATACTCCATTAGAAGTCGTTCTACACAAACTAAAAATTCTTTTCCATTTTCAGTTAACATCGTTCCTTGTCTAGAGCGCTCAAATAAAGTTAAAGCATATCGTTTCTCTAGTTTGTTTATAATATGCGTTATTGCTGGCTGTGTCATATGTAATTCCTTAGCTGCTAAACTAATGCTGTTCAACCGAGCCACATATTTAAAAACTTTAAAATCAAAGACGTTCATTCTGTTCTCCTTATATAAAAGATATTTATATCATCTATAAATAACCTTCATTATATTTATCAAACGACTTCCTATACACTAAGTATACACCATCAATTTTACAAAAAAATAAAGCATATAAACATTAGAGGAGTGTTGATTAAATGAGTACTTACGTTTTAGTACATGGAGCATGGCAAGGTGAATGGGCATGGGAATTAGTAAAACCTCAACTAGAGGCTTTAAGTCACACTGTTATTACACTAGACTTACCTGGAAGTGGGAAAGATACAACTCCTTCACAAAATATAACGTTAGATTCCTATGTTGATGCAGTAACAGCTACTATAAATCAACAAACTGAAAAAGTTATTGTTGTTGGACATAGTATGGGTGGAATTGTGATCACTCAAACCGCTGAACTTATACCGAATAAAATCGATAAATTAGTATATCTTTGTGCATTCTTACCACAAAACGGAGAAAGCCTTGGCAGTAAATTAGATGGTGAAGCTGGCCCACAATTCTCAATAAATGAGAACGACATGACAGCTGAACTTATACCTAATCTAATTGAAAAAACATTTTTAAATGCTACCGAAAATGAAGAGATTAAAGAAGCATCTTCCAAAAAAATGCGTCCTCAGCCACTAGGACCATTTCAACAACAGCTAAAAATTTCTGAAGAAAACTTCGGAACTGTAGATCGCATTTATATTGAAACAACTCTAGATAGAGCGATTCCAATTGATTTTCAGCGCCGAATGAATACAGAAACTCCATGCTCGAAGATTATTACTTTAGAAGCTGATCATTCTCCCTTCTTTTCAAAAGCAACAGAACTTGTGAATTGTTTACATGTGTTAAGCTAAATTTCATTTAATGAAAATAGACACCCGCGGGTGTCTATTTATTATGCTAACTAAGAATTGTATGTTCTTCTCTACATTTGCATTCCCTTTTGCTTCATCTCCTACTTTTTATACAGTAATACTGCACCAAATAAGAATACCCCCGCAACAAATGAACCTACTGGTAACATCTTTATCATTTTATCTGGAAATACGAGCGGCAGTAATGGAAATGCATATGCTGCTGGAATACGTACACCAACTATTTTTAATAAAATAAGCATTAAAATCATATTTAATAAAGTGACTATAATCCATGAGTCGATTGCAAAGTACAATAAAGTTCCAACAGTTGGAGATGTAGTTAATACTACTATTTGTTTACATGCCATTTTTTCATTGTACATCGGTTTTTGAAGTGATTCATACACAACAACTAATATTGGCGGAATAACCGCTAATTGTTCATGACCAGTGATCCAGCATATACTTATCCAAATGAAATTTAGTATTAGAAATACAGCCATATATTTATATTGGATGTTAACTTTTCTCTCAATACCGCTATTCAATTTAAAAACAAGGACACCAAGCATTAAAATAAATGTTAAAACGAATACTGAGATAACAAATGACCATTCAGTCGCATTTGTCATTAAAGGTAATAAACCTGTCGCAATAGATGGTGCTAAATTTGATTGTATAATACGTAAAAACAGCATCATAAATATAAGTGTTACGCTTACTTTTGCTATATAAGCTAAATCCATTTGATTCACCATAAAACCAATACCAGCTGTTACTGACGGTGCAATAAAGATTTTTTCTGGCTGCCTTAACCAACCTGGCTCACGATACGCCCATAAAGCAATTGCCATCGCTGCTATTTCCGGCAAAATGACTTCCGAATCATTTAATAACACACCCGCTGTTACCATAGCTAAAATAAAGAAAATAGCAATCGTATATGAGATGATTGTTTCTTTTTTTGAAATTACTGCATTCATTATTACATACTCCCTTTACTTACTACTCTCACAATGTAAAACAAAATTCAATATACCCTACTAAGGTATTGTATATTAATATCTTTTCCATTTCAAGTATTTGTAATTTTTTCATTTTTCATCACCCATTACACTTACAAAAAAAGGATTTTTATAGGCGTTGACACTCATTGAAAGATAGGTTACGATAACTATATATTAGTAAGTAACTAATGTAATTAAATCTAACTTGAGGTGAAAACAAATGAAAAACATTTTATTCCGTATTAACGAATTATCAAAAAAAGAAAAAACATCTGGATTAACAGTTGATGAAAAACAAGAACAACAAATGTTACGTCAAAACTATACAAAAACATTTCGTGGAAGTTTAGATTCCATTTTATTAAACACAAAAATTGTCGATTCAAATGGTTTTAATGTTACACCAGTTGCATTACAAGATGCTCAAATTCGTTTGAAATTAAGCAAATGAAATTAAAGCTAAAGAAACAATTGTATAAAACATAAAAGAGCTGGACTTTTCATAATGAAATTCCAGCTCTTTTTCTACTTAATATTGTTGTTTTTGCAATGTAACATACGAGCGATACATCGCAATTCTCCACGACACAATCATCGCAAATGCGAGTAAGAAAAACATCCCGCTTAATTGCGCCAAATCAAGTGTTTGGCTTAAATATGATTTTAATGCGACTCGTACAGCTAATAAACCAATTAAAATAAATATAAATGCTTTTGACGGTTTCATATATATATGTTCGCCTCTTACTTCGAACTTAGTTGTTTTAATAAGAAATATAGAGAAAATAAGTCCTGCGATAATTGCCTCTACTATTTCTAACGATGTTAATCGGAATTCCGGTAAGAAGAACATCATGGCGCCAGTACTCATAAAAATTGGCGGCAAAATAATTTTCTTTTTCGTAACCGGCTTTTTCGCTGACTTAAAGCGAAGAAACATAACACCAACGGCCATACAAACTGCTACGATACTTGATAAAAGTGCTACACTCATACTCTCCACTCCTATCTATTTAATAGACTTTTTGAGTAAAATCATAAACCAAACGAAACCGATACTTATAATAACATGACCTAATCCAGCCATATGGCTTAAACCGTTAAAGTCAGTTCCATTTACTTGTAGAAGACCTCTACATACCATTGTTACGATAATAATAATTAATCCTGTATTATATACAACAAACCAGGCATGAAAACTTTTTGTTTCTTGTATTTGAAATACTTTAACTAAAGCAACAGCGACTAAAAAGAATATGAATCCAAGCACTAGTACGTGTGTATGTACTAATTGCAACATAGTGGAACCTTTAATTCCTTGTGCTTTCGTATACTCTCGCGCAAATACTCCTGATAATAAACCAATAATTAAGTAAATGAATGCTGCATTATATAATTTCTTCATTCTATTCCTCCTGCTGTAAACTTTCCATATTCGCTGCAATCATTTTACGCAAAGTTTATGAACGGAATATGAACAAAATATTACATTCTATTTTTAAAGAACAAAAAAGCCATTCCACAATTATTAATTGCGGAATGGCTTTTCAACTTATTTTAAATCATCAATTGTGAAAGCACCAGGCAGTAACTGCTCAACAGTCACTTCTTTTTCGTCACCTTTTACATTCGTTAGTAAAACTCGCATTTTCGGATCACAAAATTCAACAATCACTTGTCTACAAGCACCACATGGTGAAATAGGTCCGTCAGTTTCTCCTGTAATGACTAAGTAACTAAAGTCGCGCTCCCCTTCTGATACTGCTTTGAATATTGCTGTTCTTTCTGCACAGTTACATAAACCGTAAGAAGCATTTTCTATATTACAACCAGTATAGATTTTACCTTCTTTCGTAACTAATGCAGCACCAACCGGAAATTTTGAATACGGAATATACGCTTTCGATAACATCTTATTTGCTTCTTCAATATATTTTTTCTTATCCATATTATTTCCTCCTCAAAGTAAATGTAATGTTGATTAGTCAGTAATAACAGTATGAACTAATTTAGGAGCCACTGCTGTTTCAGCGATAGAAATATTTTCATAAATTTTTGCTTTTACATCTTCTACATTTTCACGATTTGCGTAGATCGTTACGAATGGCTCGCCTTCTTTTACTGCATCGCCAACTTTTTTACGTAACATTAAACCTACAGCTAAATCGATTTCATCTTCTTTCGTTGCACGGCCTGCACCAAGTAACATTGCAGCGATACCGATTTCATCTGCAACAATGTTTGAAATCACGCCTGAAGTTTTAGCAGGTACATCAATTATATACTTCGCTTGTGGCATTTTTTCTGGATTGTCTACAATTGAGCTATCTCCACCTTGATTGCTTAAGAACTCTTTAAATTTCTCAGTTGCTTTTCCGTTTTTCATAACTTCAATTAACATTTCACGAGCTTCTTCTAACGTATTTGCTTTTTTCGCAAGTACGACCATTTGACTTCCTAATACAAGTACTAATTCTGTTAAATCTTCTGGCCCTTCACCTTTTAACGTATCAATTGCTTCTTTCACTTCTAGGGCATTACCAATCGCAAAGCCAAGAGGTTGTGACATATCTGAAATAACAGCCATCGTTTGACGTCCTACATTATTTCCGATGCGTACCATTGCATGTGCTAATTCTTTTGCATCTTCTTCCGTTTTCATAAATGCACCTGCACCTGTTTTTACATCAAGTACGATTGCGTCAGCACCAGCTGCAATTTTTTTACTCATAATTGAACTTGCGATTAGAGGAATTGAATTTACTGTTCCTGTTACATCACGTAATGCATAAATTTTTTTATCAGCAGGTGTTAAGTTTCCTGTTTGTCCGATAACAGCTACTTTGTCACGGTTTACAATATCAATGAACTGCTCTTTCGTAATTTCAACGTGGAATCCTTCCACTGCTTCTAATTTGTCAATTGTTCCGCCCGTATGTCCTAAACCACGACCTGACATTTTTGCTACTGGTACATCTAAAGCAGCAACTAATGGTCCTAATACTAATGTAGTTGTATCACCAACACCGCCAGTTGAATGCTTATCTACTTTAATGCCTTCAATTGCTGATAAGTCGATCGTTTCTCCAGACTCCACCATTGCCATCGTTAAATCTGCACGTTCACGATCTGTCATATCTTTAAAGAAGATTGCCATTGCAAGTGCACTCACTTGATAATCAGGAATACTTCCGTCTGTATATCCATTAATAAAGAATTTGATTTCTTCAGTCGTTAATTCTTTTCCATCACGTTTTTTCGCAATAATATCTACCATTCTCATTGTAATCACCATTCCTTTTTATGTTATATTAATCTATTAAAATAATAAACCAACGATTGTTGCTGATAAGAAACTTACTAGCGTTGCACCGAAAAGTAATTTCAAGCCAAATCTTGCGACTACATTTCCTTGTTTTTCATTTAAGCTCTTAACTGCCCCTGCAATAATCCCAATTGAAGAGAAGTTTGCAAATGAAACTAAGAATACAGATATAATCGCTGTCGTTCTATCTGAGAAGTTGAAGTTCCCTTGCGCTAAATCTGTCATAGCGACAAATTCATTCGATACAAGTTTTGTTGCCATAATATTACCGGCATTAACTGCTTCATGCCATGGAACACCCATAATAAATGCAAATGGTGCAAATACATAACCAAGAATTTCTTGGAATGAAATACCGATTACACCTTTAAATACTGCATTAATGAATGCGATAAGAGCAACGAAACCAACTAACATAGCTGCTACTGTAATCGCAACTTTAAATCCATCGATAATATATTCCCCTAATACTTCAAAGAAAGTCTTCTTCTCTTCTTCTTGTACTTCTAACATATCTTCTTCTTCAGTAACTTCATACGGGTTAATGATAGAAGCAATGATAAAGCCACCGAATAAGTTAAGCACTAAAGCGGTTACAACATATTGCGGTTTTAATAACACCATGTATGATCCAACGATAGACATAGAAACTGTAGACATTGCAGATGCACATAATGTGTACATTCTTTTCTCTGGCAATAATCCTAGTTGTTTCTTAACTGAAATAAACACTTCAGACTGTCCTAAAATCGCAGAAGCTACCGCGTTATATGATTCTAGTTTACCCATTCCATTTACTTTACTTAATGCTAGACCGATAGATTTCACAATAATAGGTAATACTTTAATATGTTGCAAAATACCTATTAAAGCTGATATAAATACGATTGGCATTAATACACTTAAAAAGAATGAAAACTCTTTTTGATTTACTAATCCACCAAATACGAAATTCACACCATCAGCAGCATATTTTAATAATTCCCCAAAACCATCTGCTATTCCGCTAATTAATATATTCCCTACGCTTGTATTTAATAGTAAAAACCCCAAAATGAATTGTAATATAACCATCGTTATGATTGGACGATATTTGACTTTCTTTCTATCATTACTAGCAAGCCAAGCGATACCCAAAATCAATACAAGGCCAAAAACACCGATTAAGTATTTCATAAGCCATCTCCTCCCATTCGTATCCGCTTACATTCTTTTCAATTGTTAAAGCAATAGATACACTATACTTTGTGTATCTATCGCTTTTCACACTTTATTAATTAGTAGTTATCTGTAGCACCTTTTGCATCGTTTAATACGATTGCAACACTAGCACTTGCTCCAACACGAGAAGCTCCAGCAGCTACCATTTTATCTGCATCTTCACGTGTACGAACTCCGCCAGATGCTTTTACACCAACGTTTGGTCCTACCGTTTTACGCATTAATGCGATATCTTCAGCAGTTGCTCCGCCAGTTGAGAATCCAGTTGAAGTTTTTACGAAATCAGCGCCAGCTTTTACTGATAATTCACAAGCACGAACTTTTTCTTCGTCTGTTAGAAGGCAAGTTTCAATGATTACTTTTACAAGAGCTTTTCCTTTTGCTGCTTGTACTACTTCATAAATATCTTTTTCAACGAACTCATTGTCGCCATCTTTTAAAGCACCTACGTTGATTACCATATCAACTTCAGTTGCACCTTTTGCGATAGCATCTTTTGTTTCGAATGCTTTTGTTTCAGTAGTGCTTGCTCCTAATGGGAAACCGATTACAGTACAAACGTCTACATCATGTCCAGCTAATTCTTCAGCAGCTAGCTTTACCCATGTAGGATTAATACAAACAGAAGCGAATTTATATTCCTTTGCTTCCTCGATTACTTTCATAACATCTTCTTTTGTAGAATTAGCTTTTAAAATTGTATGGTCAATTAACTTTGCAATATTCATTATTATCACTCCTCATATCTTTTAACAACTTCATTCTAACTCTTAGTTGAACAAATGTAAATACACTTTTGAAATTTTGTTCATTCTTTTTTAAAAGGAATTTTCTTGTAGTAAATAAAGCGCATTCTAACTAAGAAACAATTCACATTTAAAATCAAAACTTTTATATTAACAATGGTAGTATGTATCTCAATATCCATAATTATTTTTAAAAAGGCAATTTGTATTCAAAAAACACTCCCATAATTTATACATAACAAAATAAAAGGCTTTCTCAAAATTAACATCTTGAGAAAGCCTTTTATTTCTAACCTTTTTGATAATGTAACAGTTCTTTTGCTGTATGCTGATCAATAATTAATACATTTGCATACCCGCCACGTAACGCACCATCAATTGCTTGTATTTTTCTATTACCACCTGCAACTAAAATAGAACGTTTCTTTAATTTAAGTTCCTCTAACTCAATTCCAATGGTACGCTTATTAATTTCTTCACTACTAATATTTCCGTCTCCGTCAAAGAAACGTGAACAAATGTCACCGACAGCTTGTTTTTTCAGAATGTTCGTTTCATCCTTATCTAAATATCCTAATCGGAATAATAACGCTTCATCACGCACTGTTCCGACAGTGAAAACTGCAATATTTGCTTGTTTCCCCATTTCAATAATGTGATGAATATGTCGATCCTGCTCTACTAATTCTTTTGTCACCGCATTATCAAATATAACTGGGAGCGGTAAATTTCTTGGTGTCGTTTGAAAAGCCTCTGCAAATAAAGCAATGGTCTCATTCGCATATGTATTTACACTCGAATGACTAATACCACCTTTTAGCTGGACAACTTCTACACCTTTCACATGTTGTGGTACGATTTTCCTAGCGATTTCATACATCGTCATTCCCCAGCTTACACCGACGATATCACCGTTTTTCACTGTCTTTTCCATGTACTCAGCCGCATATTTACTAATATACTCAGTAA
Organism: Bacillus cereus group sp. N24; assembly: GCF_016483345.1. NCBI lineage: Bacteria > Bacillati > Bacillota > Bacilli > Caryophanales > Bacillaceae > Bacillus > Bacillus cereus group sp. N24. The sequence continues at coordinate 28,399 of NZ_JAEHCA010000025.1, read as the reverse complement.
TCGTTGCATATTCTGGCACTGGAGAAAATACTACATGCGCCTCTAACAAGTTGTACTTTTCTTTCAATAAATTCCCAACGTTATCTAAATCAGCAAATGGATCGGCTATACTAATTTGAACAAATCCTTTTTCTTTCGCGTACTTTAATAATCTAGAAATCGTCGGTCTTGAAATATTTAATTTGTTAGCAATTTCTTGCTGACTATAATCAGATTGATAATATAATCTTGCAACTTCAACGCTTAATTGTTGTTTATCTTTTTCCATAGTAACTTATTACAAACCCTTTCCTGTATTTCCCTTTCGTTACAAGCATTATACAGCTTTATGCAAAAAAATTCGACTACCGAATTTTTACTAACTGAACTTCTACTTCACTTAGTATATACAATGAAACCTTTTTGTGTAGATTTACAAACTCGATATAGATACACTTGAAACATATAAATCGATTTATATGTAATTCATTCTTTTTTCTTTTTCTGTAGTAACGATAACAAGGCCGTTCAATAAGAAACATGAAACATCGTCTAAAAACTATTCAAATACCCCTCATAAACAGAAGATACTGTTTATGAGGGGTATTTATTCAATTTAAGTCTATAAAAATTGGATGGAAACAATGTAAGTTCTCACTTATTTAGAATAAGAGAAAAGATGATGTTGTATTTGTTCAATAAAATAATGATGGTGTATATTATCGTTAGATACTCGACTTGCCATAATAGCTCCCTCCATTGAAGATGCAAGAAAAGAAGCGAGCGATATAATATCTATATCTTCTTTAAGTTCTTGTTTCTCTATTCCTTCCTTTATGAGAGAGGCCATTAACATTACTGTATCATCATAACCTTTTGCTGCTGCTTTTTGTAATTCTGGAAATACTCCAGTACTTTCAATTGCGCTATTAAGTAATGGACAGCCTCCAGCAATAGGGGGGTTATTAGCTGCATCTTGATATACAAGGAATATTGCAAGGATTTTATCGATTGCTGTCTTTTTATTTTCCATCGCTTTATGAAAATGGTTCCACATAATCTCACCACTTTTGTCGTAGGCAGCAAGGACAATTTCTTCTTTATTTTTGAATCTACGATAAATAGCTCCTTTAGATAGTTCAGTAGCTGTCATTATATCCTGAATGGATGTATAAGTTATTCCATTAGTATTAAATAAATATAAAGATGTTTCAATAATCTTTTCTTTTACCTTATCAACTTTAGTCATGCTTTGTGGTCCTCCTAATAAAACGAACTTAATATTCAAGGTGATTTTTACTATGATTTTTTTGAATTTTTATTGTAAGTATAAATAAGTTTGAAGCAAAAATATCTTATCAATCCCTATCTTATAGGAACCTAAAACAATACAGTTTGAGGTTCATTAAATTATGTTATCTATAACATTCGAATGAATTTTCTGTTAACAATAATGTGAACAATCGGTTAATTCAGTCATATTATACAACTAATTCTATTTAAAACCATAGAAGAAGTAAAAATATATAGTTAATTTTAATGTATAGACATATAACTATTATATATAATTTTTATTAATATGTTTAGCTAAAGGGATGAGCTACTCCCACTTTCATTTCATTCTATAAAAGGGTAATCATTAATGATTGCTGTAATTTGATTGTAAATAAACAACCGATATATAAATATACTCGGTTTTTACTATTTTGATTTTGTTAATAATTTGTAAAAAGGGTTTAAAAAACTAGAATCTTATATAAATTAGAAGGAGAACCTTATGCAGAAAGAAAAATCAAAGATTCTAAGTAATTTAATTATGGAGGTAATAAGGTGAACTTTATTAAAATGAATCAAAAAGAACTTATTATGCTACTAGTTTATCCAATGTTTACACTATTTCAAATTGGCTTGTTCATATTATTTGGCATATCACTTTTAACTAATGTCAATTTAGTTGAATCAGAATTTGCTCTTGGTGCCATGAGCTTGACTATACCTACTATTCTAGGAGTAATGTTCTTTAGGAAAGAAATTATTCAAAGTTTTACTTATTTTAAAGAGAAGACAATTTTGAAAATAGTAAGTATTCCTATAGTGGTTTTATTTATGGTAATTGTGGAAAATTCTATTATGCATTTTCTAAATACAGGTCAGCCAGAGAACCAAGAACAGGTCCTTACACAAGGGGCAGAGATTCCTATTATATTCACATTGCTCCTATTTGGAATTATGGGTCCAGTAATTGAAGAAATTATGTTTCGCCATATATTATTAAATCGTTTTTCGCATTATGTTGGTACTGCTATTGCATCTATCATTTCAATTATAATTTTTACAGTACTTCATACGAACCAGCTTTCGGATATTGCTATTTATTTACCTGGATCGGTAATTCTTACTGCGGCTTATCTTATTTCTAACAGATCCATTGCATATGTTATGGCGATACATGTGTTAAATAATTCTATTGCTTTCATTCAAATGTACATGTCATAGTGAGACATATGTTAAACAATGGCATTACTTTCATTCTAAACTAGACTTGTTTCTGTTGCAGAGTTAAAAAATAGAAATAGATATTAATAAATGGGGAGTGCAATTTAGATAGTGACTAATGATTTGTGTAATTCCTTGCACGTCAAAAAACCACAGTTTGGATGTAAACTGTGGTTTTTTTATATAGGGGACCCACATCACAATTAAACTAAGAAAAGCAAATATCCTGAGATAAGAAAATTGGTATGAAGGTGTGAAATCAATTATAAAATGGTAGCTTTAGAATAAATGAAACGAGAAATTACCGTCATTGTTTATTTCTCATTTCATTTACATATTTATTTTTGGAAAAATAACCTAACTCCAAATACTAATAATACTGTGCCAGTAATACCCTCTATTGTACGGTTCACTTTTTCTTTTCTTAAAAAAGTTCTTAATTGACGTATTAGCGTGATATAAAGCAAATACCATATTGCTGTCAAAGTCGTAAATGTGAGTCCTAACAAAAGAAATTGGAAGAAATGACTTTGATTGCTCACAATAAATTGGGGTAAAAAACTTAGGAAAAATACTGCAGTTTTTGGGTTTAAAATTGCCGTAGTAAATCCTTGTCTAAAACTTTTAATTGCTCCAATATCTTTATAGTCCATTTCTACTGAACCTGACATATCTTCTTTTCTAGAAAAAGCACTTTTAATTGACTTCACAGCTAAGTACATTAAATAAAAAGCCCCAGCATATTTTATAAATGTAAATAACATAGCAAATTTCATTAGGATGGCAGAGAGTCCTAGCGTAGCCATTATTGTATGAATCATCATTCCAGATATCGTTCCTAAGACGGTCTTTATCCCACCATTTTTACCATGCGAGATAGTATTTTTTGTAACTAAGGCAAAACCAGGACCAGGCATAATTATGATTAGCATTGCTGTAAGGATAAATAATAAATAATTTTCCATGTTCTAATATTTCCTTTCTAATTTTTAATTTTGCTTACAGTATAGCTTTTTTCATTAAAACATTACATATAAAAGGCTTGATCAGAAGTTTATCTGGGTTATTAGTATCAATTTGGCTAAACATTATCCCAAAGCCATATTGATAAAACACATGGCAAACTTATATATCAAACGACAAGTTCAACTCTCACAAAAAACAGGATAAAAAAAATAAACAGCAGAACTAGTCCACTGTTTATTTCGCCACACCTTCATGTAATTTTTCTGTATAATCTTTAACATCTTTCCAGCTATCTTTCGCTGTATGTAAATCTTCTTTTATAAACGTAAACTCTTCCGGACTAATTCCTTTTACGTTTTGTAGTAAATTATTATATTTTGCACCTACTGTATACCATTGATTTGATATGTTTTGTAGTGCTGTAATTGCTGCATCAATTGTTTCTGTCATGTTTGTTGTTTTATTTTTTACATCTGTCAAAATTACGACTTCTGCTTGTGCACCTGAAATTCTATCTTTTAAATTGGCGATTGCTCTTTCTGCATTTGCGATATCTTTTTTCGCAACCGCAATCATCGGCCCGCCAGCAAGACATGTTATTAGAGCTACGCAAAGTACGCCACCAGCAATGACCATATCATTACTCTTTTTAATCGAATCGTTATATGTATTTATTTGTTGCTCTAATGCTGGAATACCAGCATTCGTACTCGCCAAAATCGAAGTTAATTGATTTGTATCTTCTTTAAAACTGTTTGTATCTTTCGCCATTCTATCGCGAAATGCTTTTAAATTCCCTAATAAAATATCTACTTCATTTTGATTTTTTAAAATGTCCGCATACAACTTTTCTAAATCTGCTTTTAATTTACCGCTATCCTTTTGATCAATCGCTACTAGCATGCTATTATAGTACGCTTGAAAAGTATTATTGTAATTAATAATATTTTGATCCGTTTTCATAATTTGAGGCTTCATATTATTTAACCAATACGCTGCATTAATTTTTGCATCTCTTTGGTGCTGAACCATATTTCCTTTCAACTCACTATTAATTGAACTTATTTTACTCAAATCAGTCTCTTGCTGATTTTGAATTAATTTTGCATATGAATCCATTGCAAATATGCTCGATGTCGTTTGCGCCATTACATCTTGGAAACCTGCTGGTCCAAGAGAATAATTTTTCGCATTTTCTTGCAATGTTTTTACGTTTTGTTCCGCTGCAAAAGGATGTAAAGGAAACGCGTTACTTGTTGCGAATCCAGCAATCATTATCGTTAAAAGACATTTTTTATAGAATTTATTACGCATAATTATCACCTATTCTTTTTATGAGGATATGAAACGTTAGAGGTAAAAAAAGCTCCTGCTCACTACTGAACAGGAGCTCTCTATTATTTAAAAATCATTTATCTGTACGTAATGCTGTAACAGTTCAATTACTATTATGCTTTTTTCGTATCTACTACTTTAATATCCTCAGCATAAATCTTTTCTGCATAGTCCTTAATGTTTTTCCAGCTATCTTTCGCAATGTTTAAATCTTCTTTAATGAAAACAAGATCGTTTGGACTAATTGAATCTACATTTTGAAGTAAAGAATTGTATTTTGATCCCATTGTGTACCATTGGTTTGAAATATTTTGTAACGCTGTAATTGCAGTATCAATTGTATTTGTTAAATACTCTGTTTGTGTTTTAATGTTCGTTAATCCTGCTACTTCTAATTGCGCAGTTGTAACTTGTCCTGTTATCTTTTGAATTTCTGCTTGTGCATTATCAAGCTCTTTCTTCGCTAATACGATTCCAGCTGTACCACCGCCTACAGCTGCTGCACCACCTGCAATTAATGCGACTCCTAGCGGTGTTCCTGCGCCCGTAGCAATAACTACTGCACCACCGATAATTGCAATTGGTCCTAGAGCTGTCGCAACAGATGAACCGATAATAATTGCATTATATTTACTAATTGCTTCATTGTACGTTGTAATTTGATTTTGTAATAGCGGAATTCCTGCATCTTGACTAGCTAATATAGATGTAATTTGATTTGCATCACCCTTGAAGTTTTGCGTATCCGAAGTCATTTTATTTCGGAATTTCTTCAAGTCTTCTACTAACTGATCCACTTGCGCTTTATTTTCATTAATACTACTTGATAATCTAGTTAGGCCTTTCGTAAGAGTCGCTTTATCTTTTGCATCTACTGCAGCAACTAAAGTATCATAATAGTTTTGGAATTTCGTATTGTAGTTAATGATATTTTGATTCGTTGAAATAAGCTGTGGTTTTAATACATCTAACCATTGCTTCGCATTTCCTCTAGCTGTATCTTGGTGCTGAATTACTTTCCCTTTTAAAGCCGCATCAACAGACGATACATTTCCAAAGTTAACATTACCTTGTTTAATAATTGTTAAAGCGTACAGATCCATTACTAAAGCGTTTGAACCTGTTCTTTCCATTGCATCTTTTAGGCCTTCTGGTCCTAATGAGTATTCTTCATAGTCATTATAAGCTTTTGCTACAGCGTGAACTGGAGCTTGTTTCACTGTACTTTCAGCTGCATACGTATGGGCCGGCATAATATTCCCTGCTGCAAATACTGCCATAAGTGCTGATAGAGCCATTACTTTATAAGGTTTTTTTGTCATTTTTCTTCTCTCCCTATATCGCTAATTATTTTTCTGTTTAATGTACTTCAACGTTTGTAACATAATCTTCAAATTGATTTGTTTGCTTATTCATTTCATCACTTACTTTTTTAAGTTGATTGAAATGTTTTTGAAGTAAACTACTGTCTGTATACGTGCCTTCTTCAATATTTGTTTGAATTTGGATCATATTATTATTGAAAACTTTCCAATCCGCTAATAACGTTTCTAAAGTTGCGATTTGGCGATCAATTAGTTCTGTAAAGCTACTTACTTGATCTTCAACGAATGTAATTTGAGTCGCCTCTGATTCAGTCTGTGATAACTTTTGAATAAGTGGTAATAGCTCTTTTTGCTTTTGTTGAATACGAAGAGCTGCTTCCCTAGTTTGACTATCTGCAGCATTTACAATTTCATTACTTAAAGTACCGATAGAAACAAAGTCGATTGTTTTCGTTTGTGCAGTTTGATTTGTAATTGTAAATACTTGTTTACCGATATTAATAGAACCTTTAATGATTTCTTGCGGTCTATTCAAAATAGTAGTTAGTTCAGCTTGAATTTCCCCTTGAATTCTTTTAATATCTTCTCTTAATTTCACAATATCCCCATTTGATCCTTGCAATGTTTTTATTGCTTCATCAGCTTTAGTGGATAAGTTGTTACTATCTTTGTCTAATACTGTTTTAAATCGATTTAACTCTAATAAATCTTGCTCCATACTCTCTTGGATGCTTTGTACTTGCAATTGTAATTTCCCGTATGCGCTTGTAAAATCTGCTTTTGCCTGTTCATCTTCATTTACTTTTCCTGCTAGTTCATAGAGCTTACTATAATAGCTATTAAATCTAGTACTATATCTCATCATCTCTTGATTTAAGTCGATTAGCTTCGGATTATATTCATCAATCCACTCTCTTACATTCGCTTTTGCAAATTTTTGATGATTCGTCAAACTACTCATAGCGTTTACCTTAATGTCTGGCTGTTGTAAAATAACTAATCCGTATGCTTGTATAAGCGGTGACTGTGACCCTAACATTCTAATTGAATTAGATAATGTATTTGGAGCAATTACATTTTGCGCATATACTGTTTTCACTTCTGTTTGCCCCTCCTTAGCGTAAGCGCTTACAGGAATGAAGCAACTCGTAGATACTGCTGTAACCAATAACCCTGTAATTAAAGTCTTTTTCACTTTAACTCCTCCTATGTATTAGCAACTATTACTATCGCATTTTATTATTCTATTTTCTTGCAATTAATTTGAGATGGTTACAATAGAGAACATTCTCACCGTGATTCATGTACGAACCATCTCTCCTAACTTTTTTCTACAGTACTTACTTATTGTTATAAAACATTTCATACCTTTTCATATGTGCTTAGTATGAATAAAGTTGTATAAAATTTCTATTCTATTGCAATTTCCACATTCATACAGTGAATATATTACATAAAAATATTATTCATTTAAAACTAATTCACGTATAAAAGTATGAAATTTCGTTTTGTTTTCAAGTAAGTTTTGTACTGTAAGGTCATTTAAACACAGCTATTTATATAACGTAAAGAAGTATTTTCATTCCCTTTATTTTCAATCTCTCATGTCCTTATCCCAAAATAAAATTCGTTTCACTTTCCCGATTAAAATATCCATATATCACAACAGAAAACACTACTTACTCCCAACAGATAAAATTATATTGATATAATTTTTAGTTAAATATGCAATAATGCATAGCGTATACACAAAAAGGATAGCTTCACTTTCGTGAAACTATCCTTAAAAAATCTTCTTACTTTTTCAAATGATATGGAACTGTCGTAATAACAACATTTCTCTTATAGAGTAAATACGCACGTATGAGTAAACTTGATTGATTATGAAGAATGTTATGCCAACCTTTTTTCGGAATAAACTGTGGTATAACGACCGTAACTCGATAATTTGATTCACTCGCTTTATATTGCACTGTATCAATGAACTTAGTTAGCGGCTGAATAATACTTCTATAATGAGAATGCAATGTAACAAGCCTTACTTCAGGTTGCCACTTCTTCCATTTCTCTTCAAATTTCTTTTCCTCTTCTCTGTCAAAAGCAACATATACAGCGATAACTTGATCTGCAGAAAGAGCCTTCGCATAGTTCAATGAATTTTCTACTACATGAGTCATACCAGCTACAGGAACGACAATTACATTCCCCTCAATCGGAATAAGAGGCTCACAAGTTTTTAAACTTAATTGATCACCCACTGCATCATAATGCTTCTTAATTCGGTGGAACAAGAAGATAATAGCAGGTAAGAAAATAAGGATTGACCAAACTTGTGCGAATTTAGTTAAAAAGAACATGCTCATAACGATAAAACTAATGACTGCTCCAATTAAATTAACCGTTAATCTTAAAGCCCATCCTTCAGGTTTTTCACGAAGCCATTTTAATACCATACCCGTTTGAGAAAGTGTAAATGGAATAAACACACCTACTGCATATAGCGGAATTAAATGTTCTGTTTGACCTTGGAAAGCTACAATTAAAATAATCGAAGCGATTCCAAGTATAATAATACCGTTTGAGTAACCAAGGCGGTCTCCTCTAATCGTAAACATTCTCGGTATGAATTTATCTTTTGCAAGGTTAACTGCTAATAATGGAAATGCAGAATACCCTGTGTTAGCAGCAAGAATTAATATTAAAGCTGTTGTGCCTTGTATGAAATAGTACATGAAATTACGTCCAAATGTTTGTTCAGCAATTTGAGAAACAACAGTTACTTCTTTACTCGGTGTAATTCCGTAATAATAAGCTAAAAATACAATTCCTGAAAATAACACAGCAAGTAATGCGCCCATCGCAAGCAAAGTTTTTGCTGCATTGTTTGGTGCAGGATCTTTAAAATTTGGAATTGCGTTTGAAATCGCTTCAACACCTGTTAAAGCCGAACTACCTGATGCAAATGCTCTTAACAGTAAGAACAAACTAATTCCCGCAACCGGCGTTCCAATCGGCGTGTGTAAGGTCGGTGAAACGTGACCAGTTAAAATATTGTATATCCCTACACCAATTAATATAAATAGTGCTAAAACGAATAAATAAACAGGATATGCTAAAACGGAAGCTGACTCTGTTACACCTCTTAAATTTAATATGGTTATAAATATAACAAATATAATCGCAATGATTACATTATGTGCATGTAAGCTAGGAAAAGCAGATGTTAACGCATCTGTACCTGCTGATACACTTACTGCAACAGTTAAAATATAATCCACTAATAAAGACCCTCCAGCTATTAAGCCTGGATTCATCCCTAAGTTTTCTTTTGATACAACATATGCGCCCCCGCCATGTGGGTAGGCAAAAATAATTTGACGATAAGATAAAATAAGAGCTGTCAATAATACTAATACCCCAACAGCGATCGGAATGGAATACCAATACGCAATCGCTCCAAGACCTGCTAAAGCGATTAAAATTTGCTCTGGTCCGTATGCAACTGATGACAATGCGTCAGAAGATAGAATGGCTAGCGCCTTCGTTTTATTAAGCTTTTGCTCTCCTAACTCAGTTGATTTTAACGGCCTTCCAATTAAAAATCTTTTAATAGATGAAACCACAGCTGTCCACTCTCCAATAATTTTGTACGAACGATTCTGCTTGTTACAGCCAGCAAACTATTTCTTCAGAAAACAAAAAATGTCTACAAGCCATAGCGAAATAGACTTGTAGACATTATTTTTTTTGTCGCACAAGCTCCACCTTCCTTCTCAATATAACGCTTACGAGGTTAGCTGTCGGATTCGGGCCTATGAGTAGCCCTACCTTTTTCAAGGATTCACCCCATCGGATTATGTACTAATCCGTAAGAACGGGTCCCCCGTACCATGCGGTTTCAGCGATTTAGAAAATTGAAACTGTGGATTATAATACTCCTTTATTTTCAAAATGTAAACAAAAATTTTTAAAAAGAAAAAATTTAAAATGATTACGCATAATCCGCCGATAAATATACATAATGAATACTAAAAAACCCTTAAAGGAGACCCGTATGTCTAAAAAGAAGAAACCGCTTTTTTCCGACTCATATTTAGATGCAGTAGCAAATGAAATTAATCAGTTATATGGTAAACGTGAACAGGAAATAAACTTGACAGAAAGAATTAAAAGAAACAAATAATTTGTCATACGCAAATAAAAAAGATAGCAATACACTTATATATTGCTATCTTTTTTATTATTTCATACATCTAATTCTATTACGGGTTTGTTAAATGTCATTTCTTCATACACCTTCAAATTTTGATATACCACTCCTAGTAATGGTGCTTCTAAAGAAAATTGTTCTGCTACATCTAGTAAGTATCCTTGCAAATGCTTCCCTTCAATAAACGAACCTTTTTCCATATCACGCTGCATGGAGGACTTCATATCATAAGAAATTTTATCAATTGTTTTTATATGTTCCTGGGCAATATTATCTTTAACTGGAGCTCCTAATACCCTCATAATTTGCACAGATTCCTCAAATAAATTTCGGATAAATTCACGTCCACCTTCACTTTCACGAATTGGTCCTATCGGTGCACGCATTAATGTTGTAACGCCTGACATGACAGTAATAAATAAATATTTATGCCACATATCTTGCGTAATATTTTCACTTAAAACAAAGCTAGCTTTCGTACCTATAAATGCTTTCGTAATACGCTTTATTCTCTCTGAATCTTGAGGCTTAATTTCTCCAAATACAAGTCTGTTGGCAGCACTAGTTTGTACAATTTCTCCTTGATCGTTTAACGTCGTCTCAATAAAGCATAAACCGCCCATTACTTTTTCCCCGCCGAATTCTTTTTGTAATAGCGATAAATGAGCGATACCATTTAACAATGGAATGATTACAGTATTTTCGCCAACAAACGGCTTCAAATCTTGAATTGCCTCATTTAAGTGATACGCCTTTGTTGAAAATAAAATCACATCAAATGGAGAAGTTCTATCTTCTTTCGTTATCAATTTCGGTTGAAAGGAAAAATCTCCATTCACACTACGAATAACAAGTCCTTTTTCCTCTAATTGTTGTTTTCTTTTGCTGCGAACGAGAAATGTAACATCTTCTTCCTTTTCTACTAATCGGCCACCAAAAAATCCACCGACGCCACCAGCTCCTAATACTAAAATGCGCATACAACATCCCCTTTTCCTCACACAATTATACTAGTTTTAGTATACATAACATTATACATGTCCCTTGTTAAATTAGCTGAATTTTCATTCTTAATCTATTGAAAAAACAAGGTTATTTTCAAGAAAAATTGGGCATGTTGTTTCTATAGCTTATACGGAAAGGAAACAATGTAAATGGAGGCAATACAAACAATCGAAGAAAAAGATGTAACAACAGCTATATTTCAATTTATATTCCCGTTTTCGTTTAAAACTGGATATGAACAAAATATGTTCCCTTTCTTACAAAAAAATAATTTCCGTCCTTTTCGACTTGATCATCTTGAAGATGAAAATACATATTACGGGCAGTTTCAAGTTTCACATCAAAATATGGAAGCATACTATCTTTCATTTACGAATAAAATTCTTTTTCCTCATTCAGAACATCAAAAGGGACTACAGCGCTATTCTAAAGACCTTAATTTAAATGGACATTTAACAACAAATCTTATTTCCGTTCCATTCAAGATACATTCTATTGATGTAACACTTTGTCCTTATGAGCTTGGCTTCTTAACAATTCGAACAGAAGTCAAAACCGCCCCAAACATGACATTATCAGAAGCCATCGAATTTGCTTCTCGCTTCCGTGTGCTTGAAACTAGAAATGATACAACCGAGACCATTTGTATTGAATGTGATGGGAAAAAATATTCACAAGTAGAAAAACTTATATTCGGCGATTTATATCATGGCTTAACAGACTTCTTTGAGAATAAGAGGTTGCGGAGTTCATACTTTCAAACATTCCCCTTCTTTGAAGACCAACGAATGTATGTACAAACCTTATTATCTATTAACAAAAAGTCAGACCTTCATGTAGTTGATGTATATCGAGCTTCCAGTCTTTCCGGATTAACAGACGATGGTAAGCCGTATATTAGTGCAAATAATGTTCCTTATATTCACGATTATTTAACAAAGCATTCTTATCAAAGATGGGCTCCTAACCGTTATTTTATTATGGAAGAACATATTTTCACATGTATAACAAATGAAGGTGAACAAGAAGTCACTAAACTTGCTAGTCAAATGTACGGAGAATTTTATTACGCTTTATTATTAAACCTATTTCATAAAGTTGTTTTATTAAAGATGGCGAATGCTTATGCTGAGCTAAATATTGAACAAGATACAAATGAAATAGAGAAATTAATTTATTCAATCAATTCGTTTACAGCCAATTATTTTTCTTTAGAATTAGTATCTCAATCACAAAGTGAAGATATTTTCTTCCGCTTAAGAAAACTTTTTAACATTGAAATTTTATACTCGAACGCGAAACAAAATCTTGATAGTTTGTTTAAATATCAAGAAAATGTCGCCGCTAAAAAAGATAGCCTTTTATTATTAATTTTAACGCTCTACTCTGTAGTAGGCCAAATGTTAGGTTTTACTATGATTGACCTTTTAAGAAATACAGATTCAAACAAAATATCATCTCCTCTTGAATTTTTTGCACTGTTAATAGCAATTAGCGGTATAGTCATTTCCTTTATTTTAGGTGTACAAAGTTTATACCAATGGGGTATACAGCATCGAAGAAGACAAGCGTGGGTAAAACAAACTGTACTTTCTGCTGTGAAAGAAAAAGAGGATAAAAATTAAAGACGATTCTTTTTAAATTACAAATACATGATGCGTTTCAGTAAATGAAATTTTTATCAGCGATTTTTTAAATATATCGACTTACCGACAAAAATCGACAAAAGACAGAACCTAACAATATAAAAAGGGTGCTCCAAAATAAAGTTTGGAGTACCCTTTTTTATTACACGAATTCAGCTTACTTACCTGCTTCGATTTTCTCTAATACAGCAGCTACTTGTTCTTCCGTTAATTCATGTTGTATTACGTAGCGGTTACGTGGGCTTACACGACATTCATGAGAACATGCACGTAAATGTTTTGCTTCGTTTTCTTCAGAACATAAAATTTTCTTGTTACATTCTGGATTTGAACAGTTTACATAGCGCTCACAAGGTTCACCTGTAAAGTGGTCTTTACCAACAATAACATGTTCTTTTTGGTTTACTGGTACAGCAATACGCTCATCAAATACGTAACATTGTCCATCCCATAGCTCGCCTTGTACTTCTGGATCTTTTCCGTACGTTACAATTCCACCGTGAAGCTGACTTACATCTTCATAGCCTTCACGAACTAACCAACCAGAAAACTTCTCACATCGAATTCCGCCTGTACAGTAAGTTAAAATCTTTTTACCCTCAAGTGTTTCTTTGTTTTCTCTAATCCAATCTGGTAATTCACGGAATGATTCAATATCTGGTTTAATTGCACCTTTAAAATGCCCTAAATCGAACTCATAATCATTTCGTGCATCAATAATAACTGTATCTTCTTGTTTCATCGCCTCATAAAAATCTTTTGGCTCTAAATATTTTCCAGTTATTTCTTTTGGATTAATATCGTCTTCTAGACGAAGTGTAACTAACTCTGGACGCGGACGTACGTGCATTTTCTTGAATGCATGGCCTTCTTCTTCATCTATTTTAAACACGATTCCATCAAAACGTGGATCATTGTTCATTGCTTCCATGTATTTCTCTGTTTGTTCTACAGTTCCAGAACAAGTTCCGTTAATACCTTCTTTTGCTACAAGGATTCTACCTTTTAATTCAAGTGAATTACAAAATTCTAAATGCTCTGCAGCGAATTCTTCAGGGTTTTCAATTGTTGTGTACATGTAATAAAGTAATACTCTATATGGTTTTGTAGTTGCCAATGTATTTCTACCACCTATCTAATTTTTAAAATCATGTATAAGTTAACGTTCATATCAAAACATATATAATAAGAAAATGTATCCAAAGTTTTATGCATCCCATTTTCTTCTCTTTATGCTATTTTCTATAAGTTAACAAAAATAAAAAACAAGATTACACACCAAAACACTATGGTTATGTTGCAATCCCAATATATTATATATCATACAAATCCATTTCCATCAATTAATATGCTGTATGATAGGCTTTTTGTTCACATAAATTTCAAAAATAGCCCTTTAATTTATTATCTTCTCCTTTATTCAACGCCCATAAACTTCCAAAATTTTTTTGTATTTCCACACCATTAATTGCACAAAGTCATATAATTTGCATTGAGGAAACTTTTATGTTCAAATAAAATCATCACATAACATATATAAATGTATTGAAATAATGAGTAAGAATAAATACAATAATTTCATCAAGTTAAGATTTCAAAGGGGAACACTACTATGAATAAAGATATATCAAAAGACGAACAAATCCCTTCTCAAAGTACAACTGTTCAATCAGCACATTTAGCGCTAAGCGGACAAACGAAAGGCTTAAAAAGACTATTACCATTCTTAGGGCCTGCTTTCATCGCTTCAGTCGCTTATATTGATCCTGGGAATTTCGCAACGAATATTGCTGCTGGTTCACAATATGGTTAGTTATTACTTTGGGTAATTCTCGCTTCTAATTTAATGGCTGTATTAATTCAAACTTTATCAGCTAAATTAGGAATTGCTACTGGGAGAAACCTTCCTGAGATAGCTCGTGAAAATTTCCCGAGACCTGTTTCCATCGGTTTATGGATTCAAGGTGAACTTGTTATTATGGCAACTGATTTAGCTGAATTTATTGGGGCAGCACTCGGATTGTACTTGTTATTCGGAATTCCAATGTTACCAGCAGCTTTAATTACAGCAGCTGGATCGTTTATTATTCTTGAATTTCAACGCAGAGGCTTTCGTCCATTAGAAGCAATCATAACAGGGATGATTTTTATCGTTGTTATCGCTTTTGGTGTCCAGGTCTTTTATGCAAAGCCGGAATTAAGCCCTCTTCTTTCAGGACTATTTATCCCAAAATTCCAAGGCGTGGATAGTATTCTTTTAGCAGCTGGTATTTTAGGTGCGACAGTTATGCCACACGCAATATATTTACATTCCGCCTTAACACAGCGCCGTGTAGTCGGAACAAATGATGAACAAAAGAAAAAGATTTTCCGTTTCGAATTCATTGATATCATTATTGCAATGGTTATCGCTGGAGCCATTAATGCGAGTATGTTAATTGTAGCAGCTGCTTTATTCTTTAAAAACGGCTTGCACGTTGAAGACCTTGACGTCGCTTTCAACCAATTCAGTAATTTAGTCGGTCCTGCATCCGCTGCTTTATTTGGAATCGGACTTTTATCAGCGGGATTATCTAGCTCGTCTGTCGGTACAATGTCTGGTGACATTATTATGCAAGGATTCATTCGCATGCATATTCCGTTATATTTACGCCGATTTATAACAATGATTCCACCTCTAGTTATAATTGCTTTAGGTGTAAACCCAACTTATGCTCTCGTTATGAGCCAAGTTGTCTTATCGTTTGGTATTGCCTTTGCATTAGTACCGCTTATTATGTTTACAAGTAGTAAAAAGATTATGGGGGCACTCGTTAACCACCGTATAACAACTTTCATCGCTTGGATAATTGCTGCACTCGTTATCGTTTTAAATATTTTCTTACTGTATCAAACATTTATAGGGTAATGAAAAAGGGTATTCCAATCAAAAATGGAATACCCTTTTTAGTAAAATAATTCTCTTCTAATTACCTTTTACGTATGTACCTCTTTCCGGCATCAGCGCACCTTTTTTAGTTCGAAAATAAAGTGGCAAGCCTTCCGTACAAAACATACTCACCTCGGATGGATTCTCTCTTTGATGATGGATGTGTAAATGCGGCTCACTTGAACTTCCAGAGTTACCAACTTGGGCAAGAACGAAGCCTTCGTTTACATGTTGTCCTTCTTTAACTTTAATTGACCCTTTCTTTAAGTGAGCGAGAATCAAAAATGTCCCTGTTTCATCTAACCGTAAATAAATATGATTCCCGGCCATTGACTGAAAATCATCTGATCCTGGAACTAAATCTTTTTCATCATTATTAACTGATACAACTGTTCCAGAAGCTGGCGCCATTACTGTCACTCCGTATATTCCATAATCCTCTAACTTACTACTTTTCACTTCAGCAGGTGGAATGAGAATATCATATGCCCATCTTTCATTTGGTTTTATCACATGATAATTCTTCTCTAGGCGATCACCACCCGACAGGCCAAGCTCCAATGATAGAGAACAGAACTATTAAAAGTAGCGTTCTATCTATTCGCTTTCTAAAGATGCCTTTCCAAGCAAACATTACTACTGAGCCTATCAAAACAAAAATCGAAACTACGCTAAATGCTTGTATCCCCCACCAAACAACGACTGATATAATACCATGAGCTAAATAAACTACACTCCAACTTATAATTAAAAAAGAAACTATAATTGCTAACAAACTTTTCTTCCACATGCTGTATCCCTACTCTCATATCTTTGTTCTCAATGATACGAAGTAAAAATTACGGCATATGAAAGAAATACTTACGACTTTCTTACTTTTTTATACTGTGGTAATTTCACAGTGAAAATTGTTTCTTTATCGTTACTACATACAGTTATATCTCCTTTATGGAGCTGAGCTATACTTCTCGAAATTGCAAGTCCCATTCCCTTCCCACCCGTATGAGAGCTACGTGATTTTTCACCACGATAAAACTTCTCAAAAACGTAAGGAAGGCTCTTTGTCGAAATACATTGTCCAAAATTTTTAATTTCTACTTCAACATTCCTTTCTCTTTGGGAAATTTGAATTGAAATTTCTTTTCCCTCTTTCCCGTACATAATGCTATTACTAATTATATTTTCAAATAGTCTCACTATAAGTGCTACATCAACTTTTACATATAGCTCTTCATTACTTTTAATATAAAAACTCATATTGGTATCATCTAACTGTGGTAAAAAATCAATCATGACCTGTTCAATTAATGCTTTCATATCTACTACATTTTTATGTAATTCAATCTCTCTATAGTTTATTTGACAGTATTCTAATAAATCATCAACTTGATTTTTTAATTCATAACTTTTTCGCTTTAATATGCTTACATATTGTTCACATTCTTCTCCATGTGAATGAAGCTTATTTCCTAGTAAGTCCGCATAACCAATTAGAGATGTTACAGGCGTTCGTAAGTCATGTGAAATATTACTAATCATTTCATTTTTCATTTCCTGTGATTTTTTTTCATTTTCAATAGACTCTTTTAAACTTTTGGCCAGTCTATTGACATTCGTCGCTAACTCACCAATCTCATCGCTTTTCGAAATAGGTATATGTATTTCCAAATTACCATTGCTTATTTCTTTCACGTTCTTATTGATCTCATTCAATCTTTTTATAGTTGTCTTTGTCAGTAATGCAAAATATATAGTGGTTAACAGCAGAAAAAACATAAAATAAAAAAAAGAATATTTTTCTTCTAGCGCGACAACGTCACTATATATACTTCCAAATAAAATTTGAACTAATATGATACTTACCGTAGCTAACAGAATGCTACATATAAATGCAAAAAAGAATTTAGCTCTAATTCCTTGTAATGATTTAATCTCCAATTTTATACCCGACTCCCCAAACATTTTGTATAAACCTCGGTTCTTTTGGATTCTCTTCAATTTTATTTCTTAATCTCGCAATATGAACCATTACCGTATTATTACTTTCATAGGCCCTTTCATTCCAAACACTTTCATATATTTCTTCAATCGTAAACACACGGTTCTTTGCAGCTGCCATTAAGTGCAAAATATCATATTCAGTTTTTGTAACATTAATTGTTTGTCCATATATCTTTACTACTCTAGAAATTTCATCTATTTCTAAACCTTTAATGTTTATTTTCTTTTCCATTACTTGGACAGCAATTTGATTAAAATATGTATACCTTCTTAATTGAGCTTTCACTCTTGCTATAAATTCAATTGTACTAAACGGCTTCACAATATAATCATCTGCCCCAGTACTAAATCCAATTACTTTATCTACATCCGATGATTTTGCGCTTAAAAACATAATTGGTAAACTATATTTCTCTCTAATCCTTCTATACAGTTCTATACCATCCATTTGAGGCATCATAATATCAAGAATAGCAAGTTGAATACTGTTATTATTTATTATCTCTAATGCCTCTTCTCCGTTATGAGCACTAAAAACAGTAAAACCTTCTTGCGTTAAATTCACATTAATAAATTGAACAATATCTAGATCATCATCTACAATTAATATTGAGTTTTTCTCCATTTCTAAACCTCTTTTTTGAAATATATTCCACATCCAATTTTAACATAAATCAAACCTACCCTTTCATCTTGAATAATCTTTATTTTCAGTTTAAATTATATAATAACAAATGCATTCTAGTTTCATAAGAAATGGAGTGAAAATATGTTTCCTATATTAAAAACTGACCGACTCATTTTGCGAGAACTTACGGAAGAAGATGCACCGGGTATACTACAATGCTTTTCTAATACTGATGTACTGCGCTATTATGGCCAAAAACCATTACAGAATGTAGATCAAGTAAAGCAAATTATTAATAATTTCAAGTTGAGTTACAATGCAAGAAACGGTATAAAATGGGGAATCGAATTAAAAGATAAAAAAGAACTCATTGGAACAATTGGTTTTCACGATTGGTCTTCTGAGCATAAACGAGCAAATATAAGTTATGCCTTTCTCCCTGAACACTGGGGAAATGGCTATGCAACGGAAGCAGTTTCTGAGGTTATATCATACGGTTTCCACACGCTTCATTTAAAACGTATTGGTGCCATTGTCTTTCTTGAAAATGAAGCTTCAAATAAGGTGCTATTAAAATTAGGTTTTGAAAAAGAAGGTGTTCTAAAAAATTATATGTATCAAGATGATATTCCATATGATACGAATTTTTATGCTTTATTAAAATCGGTTTAATAGAATTTATGTGTGAAGAATTCGTATCCGTACAACGGATCCAAATAGTAGATTTTTATGAGGGATGAAAGAAAACGATCGGTTTTCATTTCTTAGATTATCGTACGATTGATGCGAAGTACAATACATTATAAAATCTAAAAAAATGGGAAATGAGCAAACTTTTACTCATTTCCCGTTTTTACGTTCTTTTTCTGTTTTCTCAATGCTTTTGGAATGTATACACAGAAAGGTTCGCTTTCCATGTAATCCCCCGTCATCGCATATGCTCTAGAACGAGATCCCCCACAAACATATCGAAACTCACAAACACCGCACTTTCCTTTATACTTGTCCGGATTACGAAGGTTTTGAAAAACAGGGGAGTTTCGATAGATTTCAGCTAGTGCTGTCGTTCTAATATTCCCGGTTTTAATAGGCAATAATCCACTTGGATATACATCTCCAATATGAGAAATAAATACAAAACCGTTTCCGTCATTCACCCCTTTTGGAGCACGACCAAGCCCATCAATTCGCCCTGTCGTCCCATTCATCAATACATCCTGATATTGAATGATCTGATTTGTCTTGTTATTTTCTTTCATTTTTTCTTGAAGCACAACCCGTCTATAGTGCTGACCAGCTGTTGTTTTAATATCAAAAGAAACCTTTTTACTAAGTTTATATAGCCAATGGAATACCCTTTCATGTTGGGCTGGTGAAATCATATCTTTTTCCTTACCTCGTCCTGTTGGAACTAAGAAAAATATACTCCAAAGTACACATTTTAATTCTTCTATTAACATTGCCATTTCTTTAAGTACATCCACATTATAATTAGAAACAACAGTATTAATTTGAATAGGAATTTTTAATTCATGCAAATAACGAATCGCATTCATTGTTAATTGAAATGATCCTTCTGTCCCTCTAAAATGATCGTGTATTTCAGCTGTTGGTCCATCTAAACTAAATGCCCATCTAGCAAGTCCCACTTCTTTTGCTTTTTGAATCGTTTCTTTCGTCACGTTTGGAGTGGCACTTGGCGTCATAGAAACTCGAACACCTTTTTTCACTGCATATTCCGCAATATCATATACATCTGGACGCATTAATGGATCTCCACCAGTAAATACAAGCATTGGATTTTCCATTTCATATATATCATCAATTAGTTTTTTTCCTTCTTCGAATGTTAACTCTAGAGGATGACGATGATACTGTGCTTCTGCACGACAATGCAGACATTTTAATTGACATGCCCTTGTTAACTCCCATATCACAATAAACGGATTTTCATTAAAATCACGATTAATCAAGATTAACCCTCCCATCAATTGATATTCTAATTGTAAAGTTATATATGTATTTATGGTGTGAGATGTATCACAAATAAAAATCTTCAGTCATAATAATGCCCCTATACTGCTATTAATCTAATGTTTCTACCTTCCTCTTCAACAATCACAAAAGCTCTTTGTTAAAAATATAAACACCCCTTTAGACTAAATGATCTAAAAGGGCAAAGCTTCACAACTTTTTATAAACATCGCGGCTTTCTTCAACAGATTTTTTTTAGTTAGAAGACTTAAATTGTAAAAGATCATAAAAAATAAAGGACGATACATATTATGCATGAATAATATGTATCGTCCTTTTAATTGTTGTTCAACAATCGCTCCCGTTTGTTGAAGATCTTAATTAGTACATGATAATCTACAATTCAAATAGGCACTTCGATTAAAGTCCCTTTATGTCCGGTTGTTTAGACATTTCCTAGATAGCTTCGCGTCATGTTTTGAAGAACAATTTTTCCATTCTTACTATGTTTTTCGAATAACTCTGACAGGAGAAAAACAAATTTTTTATATTCTTCGTCATCCTTTTTCGGAGCATAGGACGCTGATAAATTCCTTCCCAAAAAACCTTCATAATCAAAAAGTAAATCATTTTGATACTCTTTAAACTCATACTTTCCATCCTTAAAAAAGGTGTTAAATACTTCGGGAGTTTCCTCTATTCCACCGCTAAATCCTTTGAAATTCGGGCAGGTTTTCTGGCAAATTTCTGCATTCTCTTTCATAATCGAACTAGTTAAATCTCTACTATTCCAAACGAGAGCAACATTTGCCTTTTGTTTCAAGATTCGTTGGCATTCCATTTTGAAAGCTACTTTATCAAACCAATGAAATGCTTGAGCAACAGTTACTAAATCCACACTATGCTCTTTTAAAGTGGTATTTTCAGCAGTTGCTTTTATTGATTGAAAACGAGCATATAGTTTTAACGATTGCTCAGCCATCTTTCTCATGTCATCATTTGGCTCAACTCCAATAACCTTTAAACCTCTTTCAAGCAACTGGTGGCTAAATATCCCCGTACCTGAACCAATATCAGCCACAATTCGGTCCTTTTTCAGTTGCTTAGCCGAAAACAAATAATCAATATATGCATTAGGGTAATCGGGGCGATATTTCGCATATATATCGGCCTTGTCGTTAAAATTTTCTGTTGTTCTCAAAGTACTACCTTCTTCCCCACGATATTATGTACAGAAATAGGAATTAAATAATTAATTCCAGCTTCAATCTCTAAGTCTACAACTTAAGAATACAGCCAAATGGATCTACCTTAGTTCCAATATGAATCCCCGTTAATATACCCTAATTTTTTAATAACTGACCAGTTTCTCAGTATTAAAATTAAGAAATTGAGCTTTTTTCGTTACTCTAAAAACACGCCCTTTAGCTGAAGATTATTGAATTTAGGATCTTCTTTACAACGCCAAACTCAAAGTAACTGTTCTTACATTAGTAACAATCCCACTTACGTTAGTCAGCTTGCCTCTTTAGAGGTGGAAATATCAATTTATATTCCACCATAATACAAATTCAAAACAATTTAATTAAAAATGAAAAACTATTTTTCTTTTTTCCATACTATTTGAAATTCCCCACGATGTTCTTCCGTTTTAATTTTAACCTTATATGTATCATCCTTAGGTACTTTAATATTTTTTTCGCCTTTTCCACTATTAAACTCTAATATTGTACTATCATTTAAATCCACAACATAAGCAGTTATAGTTCCTTGTTTAGTTTTATCTTCAAAAGAAAATATCCAATTCTCACCTTTTTTAACTTTCATATCTTGAGTTGCAGAGCCAGTAAATTTTTTATATTCACCAGATATACTATCTGAAGCACCATTGACTTTACCACCAACAATAGTCCCCTCTCTTGTAAAACAACCACCTAGAACTACTAAACATAAAACAAATAAAAATGTATTTTTAAAAGTTTTCAACAGCATTACCTCTTTTCTAAAACCATAAAGAACGTACTATCCGGTAGCGCAACCGCATTACCAGGCTCATCTGTAAACTCGATTTTCTCGCTAAGATGGTTTGTATATCCATCCTGCAAATAGTTCATAGCTTGAACAATGTTTACTTTATCTCCAAAGATATTCTTTACGAAATTCTTATAGTCGTTTGGCGTAAAGATTCCAAACTGCTCCTGCACTTCATGAACGAAGGAGTCCTCGCCCCAAGTATATGTATATAAGAACTCCATTGCATCGTTAACAGGCATTTTGACTGTATTGTCTGCAAGTACCTCATACTGGATTATACGCCCCTTAAATTCATGAACATACTGCTCTAAGAACTTCATTCCGTCCGCATCTTTAAAACGAATCACCCGCATTAACCTTTTATCTTCGGTCATGATGCCGTCACGAATGATAATACGACCTCCTGGCTTTAACACCTCATAGGCACTCTGCAGCCCTTTTTTAATTACTTCATGATTGAATTTCTTACCTTCATACTCGATATAAGAGAACAGCTCATGAAGGATAGAAGAATATACAATCGTATCAACCGATTCTTTTTCAAACGAGCTGCTTAAGTTGATTGCATCCCCTTTAATGACGTCCCAAGAACGCCCCTCGTTCTGCTTCTTCTTTTTCAACGTATCAATCACGTTTTCGGAAATATCGATACCGTAGATTCGTTTATCCTCGGTCTCTTCTTCGATCATGTCTAGCATGACACCACCACCAGCTCCGACATCTACAATCGTATCTCCCTTTATATAATCAAGAATAATTCGTTTATCATCAGCTGAGCTATTCATATGCTCCAGATACACTTCTTCGTTATGGAATCTATCATATGCATCCTTACGTAACCCGAAGAAATCAAACAGCAGCACATTTGCCCGAGCATGCATCATATCTATCTTTTCTGCCTCTACACAGAAGGTAATTAACGCCTCACCTACAGCAGAAAACTGAAACGACACATACGCAGTCTTCATATCTTCATCAACTTTAACCTTAAAAGAAACATGCGTTGTATTCGGCTTCTCGTTCTCACGGTACTCTCGTAGATACTTCTCAATAACCCGCTTACGATACACGTTGTCCTTTTTCTCGCCTTTGAAATCATAGTGCAACTGCTGCATCAATTTCTCGAAATGTATATGCTGAACCTTTCTAGTGCCTATCTCGTTCTTTAACATAACAAAAACTGTCCAGATATCCTCGAAGCTAAGAGCATGCATAGACGGTTCTACATACCACAAATCCTTATCAGACAAGAATGTTTGAACGTCACTCTTCTCGCTCCCCATAATTATATCTTTTTCAAATGCCGACTCCTTATGTTTTGGCGTGAGCCTATGTATGCGAGAAGTAAATGGTTCCACATAGCCATCAAATAGCCCATCAATTGTAATCTTCACATCGTTCTTTACTTCACTCCACAAGGATTTTGATACGCCCTCAATAATACATTGGTTAAGATAGTATAGAATCTCCTTTAACCTAACGTCTCCGTATTCTTCTTTGTATGTGTTAATTAAATCAACATGAGAGTCCAAACGAGCCTCCCCGCGGATATACTGCCCGATTAATCCATGTGTTCTAATTAAATCTCGAACAAACAAATACTCAGTAGAGTTTAAGTCTGTCTCTATACGTTCGATAAACTGAATATCACTAAAGATATCAGCAGAACCCTCATTATGTACCAATAAATTAATCCCGCTTTTCTTCCATTGCTCCCGCTGTTTTATAGATCCTACCTTTGCAAGCTCACTATACGTTAGTACCTTTTCAATAATGCGATACGCTTCTTCATCTAAAGACAATCCATCTAACACCCGCAACGTACGGTGTACATAGTACAACACCGCATCTGTTTTTAATGCACCAAGTACCTGTACATTCTCATAGTTTTGATGTATCTCCTCTGCCTCGATTAGATGCTTTAACCACGTAGGGAGAGCATCAGAAAACCCTTCAATGTATTTATTTAGAACTTCAATATTTTTCAACTTATTTCCCTCCATATATAATCAATATCTGTAGTAAGGTCTGGGACACCTTCTCCAAAAAGAGCATCACCTTATGTCCCTCTCCCTAAATGCTACTACTTGTTTTTTATCATCTACATCTCTCTTCCGAATACAAATGCATCAAACCCAGTCTTTTTATCATGTAAAAGAGAGTTATCAATTTCGTTACTAACATGCCAAGGTTGTAACATATTCTTTTGTTCATCTCTTATTTTAACTTCATTAGGAATTTCGGTGGAATAAACATCAGGACTCAGCGGATCACTTCTTAAATTGATAAACATCTGTTGTGACAGAATCAACTGAAAATGGGAACGGCAAGCGGGTGCACTCCACTTGCCGTTTTTTCATAGCTTAGTATGTATTTGAATTTCTTTTGCTTTCTCTTTTTCACCCTTCACGCGTACGATTAAATCATATGATCCTGATTTTGGAGCTTCAAAAGAAAGCAAACCTTCTTTTTGAGAAGTGATTTCTTCTTCATAAATAACCTTATCATCTTTTGTAACTTGCAATAAAATCGGCCCTTCTTCAACGGCTGCTTCATAAGGGATTTCCACATTTCCTTTTTCAGCTTTAAGCGTTTGCACATCGTAATACCCTTGCAGGGAACCAATTTTTAAAGTCGTTTCGCCATTTTTTTGAACCTTTGTAACTTGTGTTGCTGTATTGCACGCGCTTAACAATACAACAAGAGTGAGAATCATAAATAAACGTATTAATTTCATAGAAATTCCCCTTTTTTTATGTATATGAATTAAGATTCATTCTTAAACTATTTCAAAAAACACCAACATCTTAAATAAATCACTGCTTTTCTTCAATTTCTTTTTGAAATAATTTTTGAAACTCTAATCATTAAAAATCCTACTTTTTCTTACTTTAATTGTTTCTAAAATATAGATAAGAACCCCTAAACCAAATATCTTTTCAGCATTAGAAATATTATTACATAATTTAATAATAGGTACATTTAATCCGAATCTTTCGCTCCATTCCAAAGGCATATATCCTCTTTTACAGTTTATTAATATCCGGTTATCCATTGTACGAAAAGAAGTTTCGAAAAAATCAAATTCAACTTCTACTTCAGAAATTTTTATCTTTTTTTCATTTGTTAAAGAACCACGTACCATTCCAAATCCTTGTATCATATTTTCTTTAAACATCCCTACACAATTATAATTTGAATCATAAATAGCCCAATCATAATTTTCAACTTCACTATGAAAATATGCAAGAATTTCTCCATCACTTGCTTCCAATCCAAAAACTTGTTTATTTTTTAAAAAAGGTAAGGTTGAAGAAACCATCTTTGTTCCTGCTACATATATCCCATCAGGAGTATATAAGCCCAAATGTTTATTATTTTCAGGTAATTCTAACAAAACATAAGTATCGATATCCCAAAACTTCAAATCATTTTCAACTATATTTTCTTTTAATAACTCCCCTTTTCTTAGTTGCCAAAATCCAATACCAAAAACAACAAATGAAACTATAATAATAAAAATTACTGGTCCCCAATTAATATTACCCCGAGTATTATATATACCAATTAACCCATAAAGAAAGAGCCCAATTCCAATCAAACACTTAAACTTCCCCTTTTTTTATAAAACTCAAATAATTCCACACAAACACCTCTATCAATTCATCTTAATACCACAAATTACCTTTTAAGTATACCAAGGACAAAATATATAATCTAATATTTCTTTTATATAATTAAAAACAAACATAGTTACAGCAAGAAAATGCTTGTATGCTGATCTGTACGGCATTCCCTTATTCCATGTATGCTATATTTCTATTCTTCCTTTTCCAATATTACCCTCTACAAAAAATAGAAACTACATTCAATTTTTAAACAAACCGAAAAAACTTTCCGTTTTTTTTTCTGATTTTTTGCAACTTCTTATGAATGCGTAACAACAACTACTCATTTATCTTCTTCATATGCTTGAAACAATAAAAAAGGGTTTCCCAACACTCTGTAAAAAAACCTTACTTTTAAAAGTAAGGTTTTTTTATTTACTTCTTATCAACATAAGCATTCTTATAAGTATAAACGCCACCAAATTGATGTTTTGCAATTCCTTTTACATAATCCTTTTGTACATAAGCTGAACCAAGATGATAAAGCGGTGCCACGGCAGCGTCTTCTAATAAGACCTGCTCAGCCTCTCGCAACGCTTCCCATCGTTTCTCCGGATCAAGTACAAAATCATTTTTCGCTTTCTTTATTAAATCATCGTAATGAGAATTCGAGTAACTCATTTTATTATTCGGATTCCCCGTCGTAAATAACTCTAAATAATTAATTGGGTCTTTATAGTCAGGTCCCCAATTTGCCATCGTTATATCGTAATCACCTGTTTGTTCTAACTGTAACTTTTGCTTAAATGGCTGCTGTTTAATTTGTAACGTTAATCCATTCAAATTCTTTTCTAAATCACCTTTTATATATTCTGCCATACGTTTTGCATTATCTTGTTCAAACGTTAAAAACCCGAGGTTTACTTGCTCTACTCCAAGCTCTTTTTTCGCTTCTTCCCAAATCTTTTGCGCATTTTGCAAATCATATGAAGAAATATTTCCGTTTTCTTTTCTAAAATCTTTGCCAGTCTCTTCATTCATATGACCAACTGGTACAAGTCCATTTGCAGGTTTTGCCCCGTTATTAATAAAGTGAGCAACAAAATCATCTTTATTTAATGCTAATGAGATAGATTGACGTACTTTTTTATTGGCTAACGCATTATTTTTCTCATTAAAACGTAGCATAGCGATTCCAGGATCACTTGACATATGTAATTCCTTATTCCCTTTATACTTGTCTACAACTTGAGAATTAATAGGTACTCGATCCAAATCGCCGGCCTCATATAAATTTACAGCCGTCATTGTATCCTTTACAATATGAAAATTTATTTCGTCTAATTTCACTTTCTTTTGATCCCAATATGTAGCATTCTTCTTTAATTGGAACTCTTGTTCATGTTTCCATTTTTCTAATACAAATGGGCCGTTATATATGAGATTACTAGGTTCCAATCCGTATTTATTTCCTTGTTCTTTCAAAAATGATTCATGCTGTGGTAAGTATATAGGCAGTGCTAACAACTGTAAAAAATACGGAATTGGCTGTTCAAGTTCAACCTCTAACTTATAATCATTTATAACTTTAACCCCAAGTTCATCAAGTGACATTGTTCCCTTATTTATTTCTTTCGCATTTTTCACATGAAAGAACATGTCCGCATATTGAGATGCCGTTTGCGGGTTAACTGCACGTTTCCATGCAAATATAAAGTCATTTGCTGTTACATTGTCTCCATTTGACCATTTTGCATCTTTACGCAAATCAAATGTATATTTTTTACCATCTTCACTTCTTTTAAACGATTTTGCTACTGCTGGAATAGGATGATCTTGATCATCTAGCACATACAACCCTTCAAATATGTTTTGCATAACGTGTGATGATGTCCCATCCATCGTTTTTGCAGTATCAAGTGAAGGAATTTCTTCTGATACTGTTACATTTAACACTTGTTTTTTAGCCTCTGCATCACTTTTATTCGCTTTATTATTACAAGCTGTTAAAAATAAAGATGTAATAATTGCCATTACCATTAAATGGCTCTTTTTTCGCTTCATGAATTGTTCTCCTTAAAAATAAAATATTATAAACGTTATATATTATAACAGAAATATTAACAGAAAGATGCGACATTATATTGAATATTTATTCGCTCAAGAAAAAAGCTGTCCTTTTTAAATGGTCTGGCCCCATTTAGTGAGACAAAGAAAAAACACCTAGATAACATGTTTCCTATAAGCTATAGGTGACATATTA
>NZ_JAEHCA010000024.1:0-68916 GCF_016483345.1 Bacillus cereus group sp. N24 | reverse complement strand
TGAGAACTTCCTAACGCAGAAAAATAACTTACCACCTTAGAGCTGCACTGGGGAAATGAAGTATCTAGTGCCGTGTATGCGACGTTATCGCAAAAGAAGCCATTGCATATTGTGATGGGAATCTGGGTGGAACCACGGATATAAGCATATTCGTCCCTATTTTAGGGATGAATATGCTTTTTTGCATTCAATTTCATAATAAGCGAAGAAAAGGACACGAGTTATTTTACCCGGTTATACAGAGAAGGAAGGAAAGCTGAGAACTTCCTAACGCAGAAAAATAACTTACCACCTTAGAGCTGCACTGGGGAAATGAAGTATCTAGTGCCGTGTAAACGACGTTACCGTAAAAGAAGCCATTGTACGTTTACAATGGGAATCTGGGTGGAACCACGGGTAAAAGCACGCTCGTCCCTATTTTAGGGATGAGTGTGCTTTTTATTATGAAATGGAGGGATGAAAAATGAAAGAACAGATGATTGAAATTAAATTTCCAGATGGTAGTGTTAAAGAATTTGTAAAAGGAATTACTTTAGAAGAAATTGCTGGATCAATTAGTAGTAGCTTGAAAAAGAAAGCAGTCGCGGGGAAAGTAAATGATCAGTTATATGATTTACGCCGAAATATTGAAGAAAATGCGGAAGTAGAAATCATTACTATAGATTCAAATGAAGGTGTAGAAATTGCAAGACACTCCGTGGCACATATTTTAGCGCAAGCTGTAAAAAGATTGTATGGTGATATAAATCTTGGGGTAGGGCCTGTTATTGAAAATGGATTTTATTATGATATGGATCTTCCAAGTAGTGTAAACGTAGAAGATTTACCAAAAATCGAGAAAGAAATGAGAAATATTATAAAAGAAAATATAAGTATAGAACGAGTTGAGGTTTCTCGAGAAGAAGCAGCTAAACTGTTTCAAGAAATGAACGATCGCTTGAAATTAGAACTTTTAGAAGCAATTCCTAGTGGGGAAAGTGTAACACTATATAAACAAGGTGAATTTGTAGATTTATGTAGGGGGCCACATGTACCATCTACAGGTTATTTGAAAGCATTTCAATTAACTCACGTTTCCGGTGCATATTGGCGAGGTGATAGTAATAACCAAGTGCTTCAGCGTATATATGGTGTTGCATTCTTTTCTCAAAAAGAATTAGAAGAGTATTTACATTTTGTTGAAGAAGCAGCAAAAAGAAACCACCGTAAGTTAGGTAATGAACTTGAGTTATTTATGTTTTCTGAAGAGGCTCCGGGAATGCCATTTTATTTACCGAAAGGCCAAATTATTCGGAATGAATTAGAAGCATTTTTAAGAGAAATTCAAAAAGAATACAATTATCAAGAAGTACGCACTCCGTTTATGATGAACCAAGAAGTATGGGAGAGATCAGGGCACTGGGGCCATTATAAAGATAATATGTATTTCTCAGAAGTAGACAACAAAAGTTTTGCATTAAAGCCAATGAACTGTCCAGGACACATGCTTATGTTCAAAAATAAATTGCATTCTTATCGTGAATTACCAATTCGCATGTGTGAGTTCGGTCAAGTGCATCGCCATGAATTTAGTGGAGCGTTAAACGGATTATTAAGAGTACGTACTTTCTGCCAAGATGATGCTCATTTATTTGTAACACCAGAACAAATTGAGGATGAAATTAAATCCGTAATGGGGCAAATTGATTACGTATATAAAACTTTTGGATTCGAATATGAAGTGGAGCTGTCTACTCGTCCAGAAGATTCAATGGGTGACGATAAATTGTGGGAGCAAGCAGAAGCCGCATTAGAAAATGTATTACAGTCATTGAATTATAAATATAGACTAAATGAAGGTGACGGCGCATTTTATGGACCGAAGATTGATTTCCATATTAAAGATGCCTTAAATAGAAGTCACCAGTGCGGAACAATTCAGCTTGATTTCCAAATGCCAGAGAAATTCGATTTAAATTATATAGATGAGAAGAATGAAAAGAAAAGACCAGTTGTTATTCACCGAGCAGTTTTAGGTTCGTTAGACCGCTTTTTAGCAATATTAATTGAACACTTTGGAGGCGCGTTCCCGGCATGGGTAGCACCAGTTCAAGTGAAAGTAATTCCAGTTTCAAATGCAGTTCATGTACAATATGCAAATGAGGTTGCAGATAAATTAGCACAAGCTGGAGTTCGTATTGAACGAGATATGCGAGATGAAAAGTTAGGATATAAAATAAGAGAAGCACAAATGCAAAAAATTCCTTATGTTCTTGTTATTGGGGATAAGGAAATGGAAAACGGATCTGTAAATGTACGTAAATATGGAGAAGAGAAGTCAGAAGTTGTTGCGCTAGATGTATTTGCGGCAAGTATGGAAGAGGAAATAAAGAATAGAAAATATTGATTGTAAAGAAAACACACCATTAGAAATTGGTGTGTTTTCTTTTTTACCTTACAAAAATGTAAGGTAAATGTAAGAGAAATCGAATGAACGAGTTTTAGAAAAGTGAGAATATGAAGGAGGAAAAAGGTTCACGTTACTTGTGCATCTCTTTCTGTTTGAAAAGCTAAAAAATAGTAAGATTTTACTTGAGTGAAAAATAAGAATTATATGAAAAAAATACTATACAAAAGGGATGGAGTGAAAGAAATGTCAACAAATGTAGTTACTGTAGAGAGTGTAGAAAAAACGTATGGGAAAAGAAATGAAAATCAGTCAAAAGCATTAAGAGGCGTATCATTACATATTAAGGAAGGGGAATTCGTCGGGATCATGGGTCCTTCTGGATCTGGAAAAACGACTTTACTTAATGTGATTAGTACACTGGATCAAGCGACAGGTGGTAGTGTGACGATAGCTGGTACAAATATTACTTCTATGAAGGGGAATGCATTATCAGATTTTCGTTCTCAAAAATTAGGATTCATTTTTCAAGATTTTAACTTACTAGAAAACTTATCAATTTATGAAAATATTGCTTTGCCTCTTTCTTTGCAAGGTGTACCGTCAAGTGAGATTACAGGAAAAGTAAATGAGGTTGCGAAGAAATTAGGAATTACTGAAATTTTAACAAAATATCCGACTGCTGTTTCTGGTGGGCAAAAACAAAGAACAGCGGCAGCACGAGCTTTAGTACATAATCCGGCAATCGTATTAGCAGATGAACCAACAGGAGCACTTGATAGTAAAAATGCAAAAAGTTTATTAGAAGCAATGCAAGATTTACATGAAAATCACAATGTAAGTATTTTGATGGTTACACATGATGCGTTTAGTGCAAGTTACTGTGAGCGTATTTTATTCATTCAAGATGGTCTTCTTTATAAAGAATTAAATCGTCAAGGCACTCGAGAGAATTTCTATCAAGACATTTTAGGTGTGCTCGCTCATATGGGCTCAGCTGCTGAGTCTAAGTAGGGGGCGAAACTATGTTATTCAAATTATCACGTCATAGTATGAAAAAAATGTTAAAGGATTATATGGTTTTACTTATTGGTCTCGTTATTAGTATTAGTATTTTCTATATGTTCCAAACGATGGCGATGAACAGTGAATTTACAAAAGATAATAGTCTCATTAGTAGTATTAGACTCGTCTTCTGGGTAGGTGCAATATTACTTTCTTTCATAACTGTATTTTATATTATATATGCCAATTCTTTTTTACTTACATTAAGAAGAAAAGAACTCGGTATGTATATGATGCTTGGAGCGAAAAAGAAAAAAGTAGCACAGTTATTATTTATTGAAACATTCGGTATGGGTATTGTCAGTATTATTATCGGTATTTTAGTAGGAATGTTACTTGCAAGTGTAGCAGGAAACTTTTTAATGAATGGCATGGAGATTTCAGCGAAAGGTAGTTACTCATCTGTATACACACCAGCTATTTTAGTTACATCTATTTTCTTCTTAATACTATTTTTCATTACGGGTTTAATGAATAGCATTCGATTGTTACGTAAAACAGAGCTAGAGTTAATTCGTGAAGATGAAACACTAGATGAAGTGAAGAAAAGTAAAACTCGCATTATTATAATGACAGTACTTGGTATATTACTAGTAAGTACAGGGTATTATTTTATGGTAAATATAAAAAAATATGCTGAAATCGGTTTTATAATAGCGACGATTGTTACAACACTTGGAACGTACTTTATTTTTAGTTCTTTGCTCCCATTTTTTGTGATGAAAATTAAGGGGAATAAAAAACGAAATGAAATGGGCTTAAATAGTTTTACATATGCACAGTTACGCTTTCGAGTAAATAGTTTATCGAGAGTATTAGGAACTGTAGCGATGTTAATTGCATTAGGTGCAGGGGCAATGACAGCAGGTATGGCATTTCAAAAAAATGTAGGCATTATGACAGATTTCTCACGTGTATATGATGTCGTAATTCATGATCCAAATGATCAAGATACAGCAGCATTAAAGGAAATGGAAATAGTTGAAGAAAGCAAGTATAAGTATAAAGTAGATGGAGAAGCGGTTTATTACTTACGTGACGATTTAACTGCGAAACCGCCGCTTGTTTCTGATCATTTTGATACAAAGACTTTAAAAGAGCCTGCTCGTAAACGTGTGGCTGAACCTTTAACAGAACCTGTATATTCTGCTTTGGAAGCTCCGGAAGCGAATAAGCTTCCTCGTATGCCAAAAGATTGGGAAGATGCGGTTGTAAGAGAAATACAAATTACACATAATCAATTTAACGGAAAGCCTGTAAGAATTGCTGATGAAGAGCATTATAAAGGAATTCAAGGAACAGAACACACTGTAACATTAGCAAAAGTAGATGATATGAAAAAATATAAACCATTATTGATCGAAATAGACAAGAGACAAAAAGAACAAATTGAAAAAACAACAGGTGCAAAAGTAGACTTATTTACGAAAATGACAATTTATCAGTTTATGAATAGTTTCATGAGTGGGACAATGTTTATGGGGTTTTTCCTCGGAATTGCCTTTCTAGCAATGATGGCAAGTTCGCTTATGTTCAAAATATTAACGGGTGCTTCTCGTGATGTACGGCGTTATGAAATGTTACGAAAAATAGGTGTTAGACGTAGTATGCTGACAAAAAGTATTTATAAAGAAATTTCATATTTATTTATCTTCCCAGCAATCATTGGAATTTCCCATGTTTTAGTAGGGCTTAACTTATTCAGTTTTATTTTAGTTGACCCGTTTGTAAAAGTGTGGGTGCCGATAGGAATATTCTTAGTCATTTATTTTATCTATTACTGGATAACTGTTCAATTGTATAAAGGTATGGTAATGCCGAAAGAAGAAGTAGCGAAATAGTTTAAGAAAAGAGTCCTTGTTTTAAAAACAAGGGCTTTTTTGAGCTTGTAATGAATCAGGAAGGGAAATGTTGGATAATAGTCGAAAGATATAATACAACTTCCAAAAAATGACGGGGATTGCTATGTTTTTTAGAAAGAGGAGTTAATTTGTTAAAAGGTATAGGTACTATACATAGGTTTTATTTCTAAATATTCATTTAAATAGAAAGGATAATAGTTATGTTCACTCGAATTGGTAAGTGGTGTGGAGTTACATGTTTACAATTATTTGCGGCACTTATTTGTATCCTTTTTTTAGGGGCACTTCCGCGTTTATTTAAAGGACTGCAAATTGATTTAATCGGTTTTTGGGACACAGTTCTGTTTCTTGGGGAGAAGTTACTAAAACCGGGTGAAATTACGTATGGATTTCGGAACTCAAGAAAGTTATTTCCACAAATATGGATTCATTATGTAGAGACAATGTTTGTATTTATTTCGGCATTTATACTTTCTTTACTCATTGCGTATGTTATCGTTGTGTGGGTATTGCAGCGCTCTCAATCAAAGCAACGTATATGGAATGGAGTTTTCGTCGCACTTGAAAGTATCCCGGACATTTTATTAATTTTATTATCTCAACTTCTAGTAGTAATTATCTTTCAAAAAACAGGATTTATGCCAGTGAAACATGCGGGATTTGGTGAGGATAGAGCTCGTATGTTACCAATAATATGTCTTGCTATACCTACAACGTTATTATTTATGAAGCTACTATTATTACGTTTTAGAGAAGAATTAGAGAAAGATTATAGCATATTTGCAAAGAGTAAAGGACTGAGTTTAAGACATGTTTTGACGCACCATATTTCAAGAAATGTCTTGTTAACAACAGTCTATTATGCAAAAACAAATATTTTATTTATGTTATCAAATTTATATATTATTGAATGGCTATTTAATACGTACGGCATGTTTGTTTTTGTAAAAGAAAATTCCAAATTAGAAATATTTACAGTGAGTTTAGTTATATTATACGTACCGCTTTTTATACTATTTCGTTTATTACATACGCTTTTAAAAAATGTTATAAAGGAGCGTGTGTAACATGTGGCAAGTTGTAAAAAGAGATGTGAGATTTTGGCTAGGTGTTACTTTTTTGAGTGTATTAATGATTGTTAGTATTGGAAATACGGTGTTTTTTGACGGAAATATTCGTGAATTAACGATGATGTATAACGAAAAAGGAGAATTAGAGGCTGCTCCGTTTTCACCATCGAGTAAATTTTGGTTTGGAAGCGATGAGAAAGGACGCGACCTTTTTCAGTTAATAATAGAAGGAGCGAAATGGACAGTTGGTGCTAGTATCGTTATCGCAATTTTACGTGTAGTAATTGGCGGAACTATTGGTTTATTGCTTGGTATGTACAGTAAACGCTCATTTTCAGTTATCTCATCTTTTTTTGATCCGTTTAGTATTGTACCGATGATTATGATTTCCTATTTTATGTTAAATGAAGTTTTAATGTTTGAAAGTGGAGAGGAGGCTGCTCCGTTTCATTTACGGGTTACGTTTCAAATTATAGTTCTTGCGTGCCTTGCTGTACCAACTGTTATGTTGTATACGGCGCAAGAAGTAAAGCGTATTAAGAATGAAGAATTTATGTTGGCTGCTACTGTGCTCGGAGGGAGTAAGTGGCAGCGGTTGAAACACCATGTATGGCCACATATGTTACCATCATTTCTTTTATTAGTAGCCCAGCAATTTGTAAGCACCCTATTACTTCTCTTACATCTTGGTTTGTTAGAACTGTTTTTCGGCGGAACAATAATCTTTGGTATAGAGGCGGATAGTGTAACAAAAGAATGGACAGGATTAATTGGTCAAAACTTCCGCCATTTAACTACTCATACTTGGATCGTGGTCATACCAATTCTTTTTTATAGTATGACAATCTTATCTGGAAATTTGATTAGTAATAGTATGCAAGATGCAATTAAATTAGGAAATGTGAGAAGGCCAAAGGGGGAAAAGAAAAAAGGGAAAGTAGAGAAACAAATACAACCGACTATGAATGATTTTTCATTCTATAGAGAGGTACAAAAATAAAAAAAGATAGCTGAAGACAAATCGTTTTCAGCTATCTTTTTTCGTTTAAAGTGGAGGTAAATCAATTTTACCTTCTTCAAATAATTCTTTTATCATATGTTTCGTATAACCAGCTGCTTGACCAAATGTGATTTTTGCTGGCATTGGTGCTTCGTTTACATCTACAACTACATCAATAATACATGGCCTGTTTTGTTTTACTGCACTTTCGAAAGCAGGTAGTAGTTCATCTAATTTCTCAATACGGTAGCCAATACCGCCGCACGCCTCTGCATATTTTGCGAAATCTGGATTCGTTAGATCGGTGCCGAATTCGATATTACCCATAACTTCTTGTTCGAATTTAATCATGGCAATTTTATTATTGTTCAATACGACGACAACGATTGGTAGTTTATATTTTACAGCTGTTACAAAATCGTTCATAGTCATTCCAAATCCGCCGTCACCACAAACTGCAAATACTTGTTTATTCGGGAACGCAATTTTTCCAGCAAGTGCACCAGGTAAACCGCAGCCAAGTGTTGCGAGCCAGCTTGAAATGATAAATTGCTGGTTCGTCATACGGAAGTGCCTTGCTGTCCAGACCGTTACATTTCCGACATCAACTGAAAGAATGGCGTCATCTTCTGCTATTTGCTGCAATGCATGCATAACGCGTTGTGGTTTAATTGGAGTAGAGGAATCTTCTTCCTGACCGTGTAATTTTTCTTCCCACTTTTTCATCATTTCTTGATGATGCTCTAAGAAGGAATGGTCCTCGTGTTTTTCTACATTTTCAATTAACCATTTTAATGTTTTATCAGCATCACCGGCTAAGCCGATATCTGTCACATAACGCTTCCCGATTTGGGCAGGATCTGTATCGATATGAATTGTTTTTGCCTTTTCAGGTAAGAAACCAGTGAACGGATAAGAAGTACCCACCATAATTAAAGTATCCGCGTGTTTCATTGCTTCATAAGATGGTTTCGTTCCAATTAATCCTAATCCACCGATGCAAAGTGGGTGTTCATCAGGAACAATTCCTTTAGCTGGCAATGTAAGTACGATTGGAGCGCCGATATGTTCTGCGAATGAAAGTAAAGATTCTCTTGCATGTTTTGCGCCTTTACCTGCTAAAATAACAGGTTTTGTCGCTTCATTTATTGCGAGTTTCGCTGCATCTAAATCTTCTTTTTGCGGAAACAGTTCAGGTAATGTAAAAGAAGTGTTTGTAACACGAGCTCCATTTTTCACTTCGAATTTCGGAACGTCATCCGGAATAGTGAGAACAGATACACCTTTTTTCGTATAGGCCATACGAATCGCTTGATTCACTACAGCAGGTAGTTGCTCCGCTGACATAATGCGCTGGTTATAAACTGCAACATCATCAAACAATCTTTCTAAGTTTACTTCTTGGAAAAAATCCGTTCCGAGTAAATCGGTTTCTACCTGTCCTGAAATTGCTAGCACAGGAGCCTTATCGAGTTTTGCATCATATAAACCGTTTAATAAATGAATAGCTCCAGGTCCTGCGATTGCCATACAAACACCGAGTTTCCCTGTTAATTTCGCATAAGCGGCCGCTGCTAATGCGCCAGCTTCTTCGTGGCGAACTTGGATGAATTTAATTTTATCTTGTTTTTTTCTTAAAGCTTCAATGATAGAATTGATAGAGTCTCCAGGCATACCGTATATATGTTCTACTCCCCAGTCAATTAATAAATCAACTAATGCTTCACCAGCTGTTTTCCCAAACATAATTGTTCCTCCTCATAATAGGTAGATAACATTATGTTTTGGAGAAAAAGGAAAAATATACAAATAATAAATTTTTTAGCTTTAATGATGACCAGCGAATAAAGTAAACACTGTTATTAGTAAAAAACCACTAGTTGCCCACATGAGAAATGTAAGGAAAGAGAGCTGTTTCTTAGCTTTCCAAAGCATTTCATGAATTGTGACATAACCAAGTGAACCGATAGTGCTTCCCATAATGAGACCTTGTAAATGAAGAGCTTTTCCTTCCATTAAAATGCCAAACACCGTACCGGTACCGAGAATAAGAGAAAGTAATAAAGTTGTTAATAGAAATGAAATATATTTATGTTTTGTAAAAAGAAAGGGGATAATTAAAGCTAATCCTTCTGGAATATGGTGAACGACGATTGCTATTAAAAAGGGAATGGCTGAGTCAGCATGATTAATAAAAGCTGTGCCTAATGCAAATCCACTCGGTATATTATGAATAAATATAGCGAAAGAGAGAAACAGGAATGTTTGCCATGCTTGTTGATCTTTTTTATGTATCATTGGATGGTGACAATAGTTATCTAATAAGCTCATAACTAAAATACCGATAGCTATACCAAGTATAGGACCAATCATTTCATAGCTTGAAAATGTTTCAGGAATAATTTCAAGGGATAAAAGGCCAAGCAAAATACCACCACATAATGCATATAAACGATGCATCTTTTCTTCAATTAGTTGACGTGTTGCAACTCCAACAGCACCTCCTAATAGTAATCCACCGAACGAAAAAAATGTTACAATCATTGGAATCCATAAACGCTCCATAATATCACACTCCGATTGTAGTCCCTTATTTTTAACTTACGAAAAGTTAAGTTGGATTAGTCCAAGTAATTGTGTTTGAGTATAGAGAAAAAACTAGCAATTCGTTATAATTTATATATTAAATTTAAGTGGAAATATGAAAAGGGGAATTGATTATGCAGCAAATTAAAAAAATAGGAAACTCATTTTGGTATATGACACCTGTTTCTGAAACAGATAGACCTATATTAGGAATGGTCGTTGGAAAAGAAAAAACTTTAATGATTGATGCAGGGAATTCAGAAGAACATGCACACCTGTTTTTAGAAATGCTAAAAGAACAGAATGTATCAAGTCCTGATTTCGTAGCATTAACACATTGGCATTGGGATCATATTTTTGGATTACCTGTACTACAAGAGGCATTGTCTATTGCACATTCTGAAACGAAAAAAGAGATGAGTAAACTTGTTTCTTATGAATGGACAGATGAAGCGTTGGACACACGTGTAAAAGAGGGTATTGAAATTGAATTTTGTGCGGATTGTATCAAAAAAGAGTTTAATGAAAAAGCGAGAAATATTAAAATTATTCCTCCAACTTTAACATTCCAGAATCAACTTGAATTAGATCTTGGTGAAGTGACATGTGTGCTAAAGCATGTGGGCGGAGATCATTCACATGACTCTGTTGTTATGTATATAAAAGAAGAGAAGATATTGTTTTTAGGAGACTGTATATATGCAGATATTTTTTCTTCGAAGTGGAACTATACGACGAAACGAACGTTTACATTAATAGAAGAATTAGAGAAATTTGATGCTGAAACTTATATTCTTTCTCATGGAGAAGCTATAGATCGGGCTGAATTTTTACAAGAAATTCATTTGCTAAAAACAGTAGGAACTTATACAGAAGCTCATAAAGGCGATGAAGAGAAGATAAAGGAAGCGTATAAACAAGAGCTAGATAGAGAATTAAATGAAGATGAGTTAGAAACAATAACGTATTTTGTAAATGGTTATGAAATGGTTAACCTGTAAAACGCAACTTTAATCAAATAGCCTTAAACTGTACAAAAAGAGTATTGAAGTTTACTTCAATACTCTTTTTAATAAGTAAATATTAAGCCGCAACCAATTTGAATTTTTTTGCAGGCTCATCATCTGAAGCTATACGACTTTATTTATTTTTCGTATAGATAGAATTTCAAGTGGAAGCTTTCTTTGCTAAGTCAGTTATATAGTTGAAAAAACCATTGTGGTTTACATTATAAACGACATTTACAGGTCGCCCATCATCAGTTTCCACTGTACGCCCTTGGCTAGGTCCGTATGTATGAACAATACTTTTAATCGTTTGTACCTTTGCAAGGTCAGCTTTCCCAACAAACGCAGCGGTTAATACATCCCACAAATAGTAAGTAGAGTTCGTTGAAAAGTGAACGAGAGGAGGAACCATCGCATAGCATTGACCAAGGAAATCAACACCAATATATTTACGCTCTTTTGCCCACTGTTCACGTATGTCTATTGTTAACGGAACTTGATTTGTACTTTCTAGTGTTACTAAGTCGATTTCAATCTTCGCCTCCCATACACGATCTACTGCTTCAGGGTCCCAAAACGAATTCCACTCAGCCGTTCCATCGTGTTCCGGCTCATGTACATTGCCTGCAGTCCGAAATGTACCGCCCATCCAAACGAGACGTTCAATTTTATCTTCGATTATAGGAGCCTCATATAATGCACGGGCTAGGTCAGTTAGCGGCCCTGTAAATAATAAAGTTGTTTTTCCTTCCGTTTGTAGAAGAGTTTCTATTAAATGATGATGCGCAGGTTTGGCTGCTGCAGGTGTTGCAACTTTTCCATACTCATTTAAAATGGGTAAAGCATCTACATAAAATGCATGCATTCGCCAGTCTTTCGGAAATGGATTTTTTCCACGAGAGTTTGACGCTGCTACTTCGATATTACCTTTGCCGAAGCGATCAATAATTTTACGACTTGCAGACATTGCGGGTTCTAAATAACAATCTGCAGGGATAACTGAAACACCTGTAAGTTCGACATTACCCATCTGGAGTAATAAAAATAGTGAAATTAGATCATCTACACCACCATCATGATTGAAGTACACCTTTTTCATCATTGTAATCTCCATTCTCTAATATTTAGCCAAGAATTAAATTTTAATTTTGGAAAAATCATCGATAATTTCCACCACATGAATTTTCCCATTAATCAGTAGCTCAGGTAATTCGCTTTTGCTATTTCCTTTCCAATAGTCTCTAGCCTGTTCAATTTTTCTGGAGAAAGAAATACCATCTTCTTTTGGTAAAAGATTTCCGTCGCTTTCAAAAGAATTCCCACTCACTAGTAGCTTAACAATCTGTAAAACATCTCGGTTGTAAGAATCAAATAACGCTTTCCATTTCAAAGCATCTTCATAGCTTTTAGAAGCATATAAGCAAGACAACCTTGAAGGGTATTCAGGATATTCTTGCAGCCTAACCATTTCGACAATCGTTTCCCTAACAGCTCTAATTGTTTGATCTGTATAATTCATAACTACTTGAGCATTTTCATTATTTATATGTAGTTCGTTATTTATATAATTGCTTTTTAAAATTTGAATAGAATCTTCGCCAGTAGCATTTAATTGTTCTCTTTCAAAAAAGAAGTGATATAAAGTATTAGTTTGATTTTTATCAAAATGAATGATTTGTCCGGTATTCATTTTTTTCTTTGTAACGATGTGATATGCGTAAAATTCTGCTTCATTCATAGTTATCCTCCTAGTAGTAATATATTTCAATGTTAAATTTAGTAATTCAACATTGAAATATATAAAACCTTTATAAGCATACAGTTATAGAATGGGAAGATTTGAGTGAAGAGTGAAAGAAATACACGTAACCGCTTTCGAAATGTTCACAAAATGTTCAC
This sequence comes from Bacillus cereus group sp. N24, assembly GCF_016483345.1. NCBI lineage: Bacteria > Bacillati > Bacillota > Bacilli > Caryophanales > Bacillaceae > Bacillus > Bacillus cereus group sp. N24. The sequence continues at coordinate 56,041 of NZ_JAEHCA010000024.1, read as the reverse complement.
TTACGAAGGAGTTTCCAATATCGATATAATGGCAAAGACTCAAAGAGAAGGGATGATGAAAGTTGCCAACAACAAGAAAGGAAAGCCTCCAATTCGGTATGATGATGTGCCTAGGGATGGTTATCGTAATGACGTTTTACAATTTATTATTGAACGGAGCAGGAGGGCCAATTCATATTAAGGAGATCGCATTAGAACTACTAATTGGATTTATGATTGCGTTATTAATTGAGATATGTATCGTTGGACCTTGTGCGAAAAAAATTGTATTCGCGATACCGTTTAATAAATCGAAGAAAATAAATATTATAGTAGCGATGGCTACAGCTATGGTAATCGGAATGGTTTTCTTTATGTCATTTTACGGAATGGCTATGATGTATTTACATGGTGGACTACAAGGGGAATCATTTGTTTCAAGTTATTTTTCAATTTTTATTAAAAATTTCATTATGGCTTATCCATTACAATTAATTATTATGGGGCCGCTTGTGCGTTTCTTATTTGCAAAGTTTGTTATGAAGAAGACTGTTAATGTAGCGTAGTTATAATATGTGAAAAATTATATATTAATAAAAATATAAAAACACATCTCAAATTTTTGAGATGTGTTTTTTGTTCATTTCTAATTATTTTCATAGTGATGTGACATTTGTCCTTTTGCCTTTTAGGGTCATAGCTTTTAATTAAATTAGAAATAAAAAAATTAGGAGATGATTTTTTGAAAGGCATTGTATTTGCTGTTTTTGCTGGTGTATGTATAACACTTCAAGGAACCTTTAATGCGAAACTTAGTTCACATATCGGCATATGGTCAACGAGTATTATAACGCATTTAATTGGGTTCCTTATTGCAGTAACTATATTTTTGTTAAAGAAAGAAGAGAAAGTAACGGATTTAAAGGGTGTGAAAAAAATATATTTAGTAGCCGGTGCATTTGGTGGATTCATTATTTGTGCAGAAACTATGGCGATATATTCAATAGGGGTTACATTGACAGCTGGCACACTTATGGTTGCTCAATTGTTAACAGCAACTTTCATTGAAATAAAAGGACTGTTCCATATAAAAAAGATACAGATGGAGAGATATCATATTGTGGGAACAATAGTAATGATTATAGGGATTGTAATATTTAATATGTAAATAGAAGGAGGAAATGAGAATGGAGAATAGATCAGATTTAATTATTCATTATTTGAAAACTAATAAAATATTTGAGATTTTTTCAGAAATAGATACAGCTTATTTTCAAATAAATCATTTTGAAAAAGGCAAGTTTATTTGCAATATAGATGACGAAATGGATCGTTTATATTTTGTAGTGAAAGGTAAAGTAAAAGTTTATACGATTACACCAGAAGGAAAGAAACTAATTCTTCGCTTTATCAATCCATTGGCGGTTGTTGGTGATCTTGAATTAATACAAAAAAGCAAGACTCATAATGTCGTTGAAGCTTGTTCAGATGTTGTAGTTATCTCCCTTTCTAATACGGTTATTAGAAACAAGTTATTACATGATCCTATATTTATGAACTTCTTGCTTGAAAACATTGCGAACACGTTAAAAATATCGACCCGTTTTACAGCTCTAAATTTACTTTATCCAGTAGAAGTGCGTGTAGCTAGTTATTTACTATCAATTTCAACCGATAGTAACGGAAATATGTATAAAGAGGATTTAGATGCAACTTCCATATCAAGTATTGCTGATTTTATAGGAGTAAGTTATAGGCACGTAATTCGGGTGTTACAAAAATTAAATAAAGAAAAATTAATTGAAAAGAAAAATGGAGTTATCGTAATTAAAGATTTTTCTAGAATGAAGGAAGTTGCTAAAGATAATATATATGAGCAATGAAAGGGAGAGGAATATTTTGATTGGATTTAGTTTAGCTATATTTGCTGGAGTATTAATTAGCTTACAATCTGTTTTTAACACAAAGGTCAATGAATGTGTAGGACAGTGGTTAACAACTGCATGTGTTCTTGGAATAGGTCTCATAAGTTCTGGTCTATTTTATATCATAACAGAGAAAAGTATTAGCATTAATTTTTACACTACAAATTATTTGTTTTATATAAGCGGATTGTTTGGCATTGGATTAATTATTTGTATAATGGGTGCAATAAAGAGTTTAGGTCCAGCGTATACGGTGTTAATTAGTCTTATTACACAATTAGTTGTTGCATTATGTATTGATACATTCGGATTGTTTGGAATGGAGAGCGTTCCAATACAAATAAATAAATTAGTTGGAATAGGTGTATTAATTGTAGGGGTAGGAATTTTTAAAAATCTATTTTCGAATAAGAAAGCTATTCATATAAACAAGGATAGGGTTTAAAGAATTTAAAGGGAAAAGGTGTTAATGATTAGAATAATTACACTTAGCTCGAATGGCTGAGGAACAATTAACTGGCCAATATAGATTAGACTAAGTTAAAGAAATGAAAAAAGAAACTATATATATAACGGGTTCTTTTTACATAAATTTCAAGATTTTTGATGGTGAACTAGAAAAATGGCTTCTCAAATTCTTTTAAAATGATCCTTTAAAGTGGAGTTAATACCATAGGTATCATTAGAGAAAAAACCTCATATGAGTAGTCAAAGGGTGTTTAAATGGCATTTTGTTTTTATTTATAGTATTTAATAAACTATAATACAACTTCATTTAAAGGTATTTTGATTCTTAATTAAAAATAAAGTGGAAAATTAAGAATATGTTGATGTGTTGCGGTATGAAAGCTAGGTAGCATAAAGATTAATAATACAAAGATGAACAACATATAAATAAAGTTTATTCATATGTTCTATCTCCTCTGCAATTCCTAGTATTTTTGAAATCTATATATTTCTTCCTCATTTGTGGAAAATAAAACTAATGTTGGGACCAGTAATATTGTGGGGATTAGATAAAAATAGTTGTCCCTATATCGCCAGAATTTTAAATATTCCATTCGTTTTTTATGTTTTCTTTTTTTTTTTGTACTGATGATAAGATTCTTCTCTCAATTAGATCTTTAAATAATGTAGACCTATTTGGTGCTTGAATTTCTTCCAACGTGTACTTTCCGAAGCATAGTGGTTCATAAATAGTCTTATCATTGTCCTCTGTTGTTAATTTCCCGACTTTTTGTTATCTTTGTCTAAAATTTGAAACACAGTAGGTTTTCAATTTTACATTTAAATTAGCATTATCTATTTTTGGAATTCAATTTGTACAAGTAATTGAATTGAAATTTTGATTGTTGGTTCTTGCGGTGGTACAGTATCTCCTGTTACTTTCGCTGTATTTTGAATCTTTTTTCCAGCTTGGTCCTCGCATTGAGTACCACTGTATTTTGTATGTTCTTCACTGTTTTCTCAAGTGTAATGATTAGATCTTGTAGAATTAAGAAATGACCTTCGTTCATTTCATTTTCTTATCTACTCTGATATTTAGATGCTAATTACAATTAAATAATATATGATTTTCATAAAAAAGATATAGTAATATTTTGTCGTTAATTGTACTAATTTGATATTTTATAGTATTATTTGTCGTGAATTATACCTAGCAGAATATATTTTATGAAACTATAAAAGGAACAATGCGGAAATTTATCAAATAATTTACTTAAAAGGAGAATGTAATGAATACTTCTATCGATATACAACACTTGTGTGATCTTGCACATAAAGCATTTAATGCCCCTGTACATATTTTATCTACAGACAAAAAAATTTTATATCATTCTACATCTGATGATGTTTATAGTCCTTTTTATTCTTCAAAAGAAGAACATCTTAGTGATATTTATCAAGAAAACGATCCCTTTAACTTACCACTTTTCAGATGTAACAGCTATCTTGAAAATTTTGTTCTAATACATATAGAAAATCATGATCACATTAAAGGGACTATTATTATCGGTCCCACTATACATCCAAAAGGTTCAGATGATATGACCATAAAACTTCAAAAAGAATTTAAATCAAATGATAAAATTCAAGAAAGACTAGCCTATTATCAGTGTTTATCTGAGATTAAAAAAACTACATTAATTGATATGGGAATTTTATTACATTACATGATTTTCAATGAAAAATTAGATGTGGGTATTGTTTTAGAAAAAAATAAAGTACTAGAGGAAGTTCCTAATAAAAATGTGAAACCTGATTTATATATTTTAAAACGCCGACAAAACAAACCTAAAACTCACAACATGGCATTAGTAAATGATTTCTTTTTGACTATCAAAGAAGGAAATAAAAAAAAGTTAATACAGTATATGTATGCAGTTTCACAAGAGGATGTTGAACTGATGTTAATAGAGGATCCGCTCAGGAACCAAAAAAACCTTGGAATTATTGCGATTACATTAGCTACTCGATATGCGATAGAAGGAAACCTGCCACCAGATATTGCTTTTGCTCATAGTATTTTATATATACAAACTCTGGAACAATTAGATAACGTAGAATCTGCAAAGCGATTGTCAGGAGACGCTTTACGTACCTTTGCAGATCGTGTGAAAGAATTCAATGCACAAAAGTATTCATACGCGGTTACTACATGTATGAAACATATTAATAAAAATGTTTACGATGGAATAACTCTCAATGAACTTGCTAATCATTTGGAAATTACCCCTACTTATCTGTCTAAACTATTTAAAAAAGAAATGGGAATTACTTTAAGCGAATATATTCAAAGGGAACGAGTGGAAGAAGCAAAAAAATTATTAACTCTAACTACTTATTCGTTATCAGATATCTGTGCTTGGCTTAACTTTAATGACCAAAGTTATTTTACGAGGGTTTTCAAAAAAATTACTAGCATGACCCCTAGACAGTACCGTGAAAAATATACAATAATATAGGCTTGTTATCTGGTTTCAATGTAAAAACTTAAACATAGGTGTAAGTAATCTCTAAAACTTGAAAATACTGAGCTTATTACTCTAGAAAAAGTGTGTGATTTGTTTAGATAAGGAACTTGTATTCAAATAGACGTATGATCAACCTGATATTATCTTGTTAGCGGAACAGTTTCAATTTTCAGGAGTTGGCAAAAATAATGGAGAAACGAAGCTTATCTATTTTTTAAATAATAATTATGCGCTGGATTTATCAGTATAGTTCTGAATTAGACAAACGAGTCTGACGTCAGCTCAAACAAATAGCTTTTGAAGAGTCCATGAAACATATATCCAAGCAAAAGCACAATGGAAATGTTTATACCATATTGTTAACTTGAAACACTATTTTTCTAAAGAAAACAAAAAAACAGAAGGCTGCAAAGGATTTTTAAGAAAGCTTTGCAGCTATTTTATATTTTAAAATCTATGGTTATAACGATGGATAAGTTTATAGATTAATATCTCCATTTTATATATTTATTAATATTAATATTAGGGTATATTTCGTAAAAATTAATAATGTAACATATATCACATGATATATCTATGTTTTATGCAATTATACATAACTAAATAAAGGTAAAAAAGTATAAAAAAACCTATTATATTATTCTATAAGTATTTTTTCTAAAATATAATTTCTTGGTTAAGCTAAAATAGTTATTTTTTAACCTTATATATATTAATTTGTAATCATTACAATTACAGAGGTGAAATTTTTAATTAATTATATTTGTATAATGTTTTCGGCTCGTGTTTTTACTTAACAGTTAAATTATTGAGTACAATCGACAAAATTTTGCTATTTACGCATTAAAAATTTAATGTTTTAATGAACAACATAACTGGTATGACCAGAGAGAAAGGAGAAGATTACGCTAATAGGAGTATAGCGTAGTTGTAAGTAACATTATGTCGAAAATAATTTTCCTAATAATCAGTTAATTAATGAGAGACCTAGAATCTCAAAATGATCAAGTTTGTAATAAAAGTGTTCTAAGTTTTTGCATAACAAAAGTGAATTTATTCCGCAATAAAAGTATAAGCAATGTACAGTATAAGTTCATCTTTTGTAGTCTTGTAAGGCTGTTGCTGACAAAACTAAGAGACATATTATGTAATTGATATTAAACAAGGTCAAAACAGGATTAACTGTAAGCATTGGTTTATCTATCCTCGCGGCTCTGTAAGTTAAACCGCAACTCTCTGGGAGAATTAATATTTTACTACCCATTGGGTTTCTAATTCAAATATAGCTGATGAATTTTTATTGTTTATTTTTGAAAAATAGAGTATCTAAATGAGAGATGAGTAAAATTCTTACATCCTATTAGAAGTAAAAAATAAGGATAACACCCTATCTGAAAGACTTCTCTTTCCTCATCCGTGTACAAAGAGAGAGCCTAGCGCTAGGTCGTACAAGTTATATGAATCAATTTATAGAAAAAAATGGTAAAGGAGTGTACGGAATGAAGAATAAAATAATGACAGGATTTTTAATAACATCCATTGTAACTGGAGCGACTATTCCTATCAATACTCTCGCAACACCAATCGTTCAAGCAGAAACTCAACAGGAAAACATGGATATTTCTTCATCATTACGAAAATTAGGTGCGCAATCTAAATTAATCCAAACGTATATTGATCAATCTTTAATGAGTCCTAATGTACAGCTAGAGGAAGTCCCAGCTTTAAATACAAATCAATTCCTAATCAAACAAGATATGAAGGAATGGTCATCGGAACTCTATCCACAGTTAATTCTATTAAATTCAAAAAGCAAAGGATTTGTAACAAAATTTAATAGCTATTATCCGACATTAAAATCGTATGTAGACAATAAAGAAGATAGAGAAGGTTTTTTGGATAGACTTGAAGTACTTCAAGAAATGGCTATGACGAATCAAGAAAATGCGCAACGACAAATTAATGAGTTAACTGATCTTAAATTACAGCTTGATAAAAAATTAAAAGATTTCGATACTGATGTGGCAACTGCGCAAGGCATATTAGGTACAGATGGAACGGGAAAAATAGATCAGTTAAAAAATGAAATATTAAATACAAAAAAAGCAATTCAAAATGATTTACAACAAATTGCATTAATACCAGGAGCTTTAAATGAGCAGGGATTTGCTATATTCAAAGAAGTTTATAGTCTTTCAAAAGAAATTATTGAACCGGCTGCTCAAGCGGGGATGGCAGCGTATAACAAAGGAAAAGAAATTAACAACTCTATTCTAGAAGCGGAGAAAAAAGCAGCGCAAGAAGCGACAGAACAAGGTAAAACTGCTCTAGAGATTGAATCGGCCAAAAAAGCAGCTCGTGAAGCAATTGAGAAAAGCAAACAAGGTGAAATAGCTGCAGCTGCAGCTGCAAAAACGCAAGAATATGACCTGATGAAAGCCATTGATACTGAAAAGATTAAGAAAACATTTGGTGTCTTCGCAGAAGTAAATAAACTAACAGCAGAGCAGCGATCATATTTAGATGACTTAGAGAAACAAAACCAAAAAATATATGATTTAACAACGAAACTATCAATAGCAGATTTGCAAAAATCAATGCTTCTTCTTTCACAAAATGATTTGCATACGTTTGCAAATCAAGTAGATGTAGAACTTGACCTACTAAAGCGCTATAAAGAAGATTTGGATCTAATAAAAAATAATATTACAAAATTATCTACTAATGTTGATGCAACTAACGAGCAGTCTCAAAAAGATACATTAAGACAATTAAAAAATGTAATAAGTTACCTTGAAGAACAGGTATATAAATTTTGATATTACGTTTTTGGAAAAACTATGAAAATTCTAGGAATCTAGCGAAAAAAGGAGAAAAGTGATGAAAAAATTCCCATTCAAAGTGCTAACTTTAGCCACTCTGGCAACGGTTATAACTGCTACTACTGGTAACACTATTCATGCATTTGCACAAGAAACGACCGCTCAAGAACAAAAAGTAGGCAATTATGTTTTAGGTCCTGAGGGACTGAAGAAAGCATTGGCTGAAACAGGGTCTCATATTCTTGTAATGGATTTGTACGCAAAAACAATGATTAAGCAACCGAATGTAAATTTATCTAATATCGATTTAGGATCAGAAGGAGGAGAGTTACTCAAAAATATTCACCTTAATCAAGAACTGTCACGAATCAATGCGAATTATTGGTTAGATACAGCGAAGCCACAGATTCAAAAAACAGCTCGTAATATTGTAAATTACGATGAACAATTTCAAAATTATTACGACACATTAGTAGATACTGTACAAAAGAAAGATAAGGCAGGTCTAAAAGAGGGCATAAATGATTTAATTACAACAATTAATACAAATTCAAAAGAGGTAACAGATGTAATTAAGATACTACAAGACTTCAAAGGGAAACTATATCAAAATTCTACAGATTTTAAAAATAATGTTGGTGGTCCAGATGGGAAAGGTGGATTAACTGCAATATTAGCAGGTCAACAAGCAACGATTCCACAACTTCAAGCTGAAATTGAGCAACTTCGTTCTACTCAGAAAAAACATTTTGATGATGTATTAGCATGGTCAATTGGTGGTGGATTGGGAGCAGCTATTTTAGTTATTGCAGCTATTGGAGGAGCAGTTGTAATTGTTGTAACTGGTGGTACAGCAACACCGGCTGTTGTTGGTGGACTTTCAGCTCTTGGAGCAGCTGGTATCGGTCTAGGAACTGCGGCTGGTGTCACGGCATCTAAGCATATGGACTCCTATAACGAAATTTCTAACAAAATCGGGGAATTAAGTATGAAAGCAGATCGTGCTAATCAAGCAGTTCTTTCGCTTACTAACGCGAAAGAAACATTGGCATATCTATACCAGACTGTAGATCAAGCGATATTGTCTCTAACAAATATTCAAAAGCAATGGAATACAATGGGCGCAAATTATACAGATTTACTGGATAATATCGATTCTATGCAAGACCACAAATTCTCTTTAATACCAGATGATTTAAAAGCTGCTAAAGAAAGTTGGAATGATATTCATAAAGATGCAGAATTCATTTCAAAAGACATCGCTTTTAAACAGGAATAGAACTGAAAATGAAAACTTATATTGGAGGAATATAAAATGATGAAAAATATGCCGTACAAACTAATCGTCGCATCGGCTCTTTTAACTATGACAGCAACTTCTGTAGTCTCACCAGTAGCAACTTTTGCAAGTGAAATTGAACAAACGAACAATGGAGATACGGCTCTTTCTGCAAATGAAGCGAGAATGAAAGAGACCTTGCAAAAGGCTGGATTATTTGCAAAATCTATGAATGCCTATTCTTATATGCTAATTAAGAATCCTGATGTAAATTTTGAAGGAATTACTATTAATGGATATGTAGATTTACCTGGTAGAATCGTACAAGATCAAAAGAATGCAAGAGCACATGCTGTTACTTGGGACACGAAAGTAAAAAAACAGCTTTTAGATACATTGACTGGTATTGTTGAATATGATACAACGTTCGACAATTATTATGAAACATTGGTTGAGGCGATTAATACAGGGGATGGAGAAACTTTAAAAGAAGGAATTACAGATTTACGAGGTGAAATTCAACAAAACCAAAAGTACGCACAACAATTAATAGAAGAATTAACTAAATTAAGAGACTCTATTGGACAAGATGTTAGAGCATTTGGAGGCAATAAAGATCTTTTGCAGTCGATTCTAAAAAACCAAGGTGCAGATGTTGATGCAGATCAAAAGCGTCTAGAAGAAGTATTAGGATCAGTAAACTATTATAAACAATTAGAATCTGATGGGTTTAATGTAATGAAGGGTGCTATTTTGGGTCTACCAATAATTGGCGGTATTATAGTGGGAGTAGCAAGAGACAACTTAGGTAAGTTAGAGCCTTTATTAGCAGAATTACGTCAGACCGTGGATTATAAAGTAACATTAAATCGTGTAGTTGGAGTTGCTTATAGTAATATTAATGAAATGCACAAGGCACTTGATGATGCTATTAACGCTCTTACTTATATGTCAACGCAGTGGCATGATTTAGATTCTCAATATTCGGGCGTTCTAGGCCATATTGAGAATGCAGCTCAAAAAGCGGATCAAAATAAATTTAAATTCTTAAAACCTAATTTAAATGCAGCGAAAGATAGTTGGAAAACATTACGAACAGATGCTGTTACATTAAAAGAAGGGATAAAGGAATTAAAAGTGGAAACTGTTACTCCACAAAAATAGGGAAATATTTATTCTGTTGCAAAGTGACCCATAACATAGAGAGTCTATGATTACACTGATAAACAGTAAAGCGGTAATTAATAAATCCTTATATATTAAAAAGGCGGAGTCTCATTAAAGACTTCGCCTTTCACTTATATATAAGTTGTATCCAAATAAAAAGATAGTCATGTAGTTTACTTGTTTTTAAAAATTTGTAACAGAATCGATCAATAGGAGACAGGTTATATAGATTTGCTTAATAATATCGAATCTATGCAACAACATCTTCTTTTAATAAGAATAGGACTTGAAATCATACTCTATACAGGAGGAATAAGAAAAGATGAAAAAAAAACCTTATAAAATACTGGCTGTATCAGCATTTTTAATTATGACAACTACCTATGCACTCACACCAATAGCAACCTTTGCAATTGAAACTGAACAAACGAACACTGGAGATATGTCTCTTTCAGCAAATGAAGAAAAGATGAAAAAAACTGTACAAGATGCTGGGTTATTTGCAAAGGCTATGAATGAATATTCTTATTTGCTAATTAATAATCCGGATGTGAGTTTTGAAGGGATTTCTATTAATGGGTATGCAGATTTACCTAGTAAAATTGTACAGGATCAAAAGAATGCAAGAGCACATGCTGTTACATGGAATACAAAAGTAAAAAAACAGCTTTTAGATACATTGACCGGCATTATTGAATACGATACAAAGTTTGAAAATTATTATGAAACATTAGTAGAGGCAATCAATAATGGAAATGGGGATACTTTAAAAAAGGGGATTACAGATTTAAGGGTGGGGATTCAACGAAACCAAAAGTCTGCAAAGGCATTAATAGAAGAATTAACTAAATTTAAAAACGCTATTGGAGAAGATGTTAGAGTATTTGGAAGCCATAAAGAGACCTTGCAATCGATTTTAAAAAACCAAGGAGCTGATGTAGAGACTGATCAAAAGCGTTTAGATGAAGTTTTAGGACAAGTAAACTATTATAAGAAATTAGAATCTGATGGGTTAATAATGGTGAAAGTCCCTTTTATCCCCACGCTTATTTCTGGTGGCATAATGATAGGTACTGCTAGAGATAATTTAGGTCGATTAGAGCCTGCTTTAGCAGAATTACGTAAAACTGTAGATTATAAAATTACATTAAATCGTGTAGTCGGAGTTGCATTTCATAATATTAGTGATATGCATAGTACGATTGATAGTGCTATTACTGCTCTTACTTATATGTCCACACAATGGGATGATTTAGACTCTCAATATTCGGGCGTAATGGGGCATATTGATAAAGCTGATGAAAAAGCTGATCAAAATAGATATAAATTTTTAAAGCCTAACTTGAATTCAGCTAAAGACAGTTGGAAAACATTAAGAGCAGATGTTGTCACATTACTAGAAGGCATAAAAATTGCAGAGAAGAAAGAACAAGATTTTATGAATCTACTTCGTCCATCAAACGTTTTTTACTTTTATAAAAAAATCCATAACGCATACACTTTTGAAATAAAGACTGGAACAAATGCACCAAATGCGTCTTATAAAGTTATGAATTTAACTAAAAACACTGTTCATCATATGTGGAGTGGAGGTGCTAATACAAGCATGTGGGCTGACTGGCTTTCATTCAATCCAAATGATGAATTTGCGGTGGTAGCAGTAGTGGATGGAAAAGAATATGTTGTATATAAAGACAAAGTAGAAAATATAATGAACTGAACCCGAAAAAATGCATTAATTGGAGATGGTACACTAAACTAGACACCAAGTTAATTGAAAAATTGACCGGCATATGGCTCCTTATTTCCTAGAACACCTAGCTAAAGCAAAGGAATTCGTACATAGATTAGTTGACATTTATGTAGGTTTCATCCATTTTTAAAGATAGTTTTTCTTTTTTGTTTTATTTTTCAAAAATCACGAATGAAATTTCCGCATTTACGAACTCAGCACATAATGGTTGTTAGATGAATTGACATACCACGTCCCTTTAGAATTTCAGGCATATTATGATAACTTAAAGAAAAAATAATAGTAGCAAATGGCTACTATTATTTTTCTTAAACTATTTTTCTTTAAAATATCACATCTGTCATGTTCCTTATTTGCTTTCCCAGAATTTATTCTAGTTAAAAAAACCTTGCACCAGAACACATATTGTTCTGATGCAAGGTTCGCTGCAATATAAAATACACGACAGTAAGGGCAAGACATAAAATGTGATTTCAAATGAAACATATGTATATGTGAAGTAAGGTAAAAGAGGGGCTGCTCATAACCAGTAGCCCTTCTTTATAACGTTATTTTGCAGGGAAATGTTCAAATATACGTTATATATCATATTCCTCTTTTTCGGAAGAGCAACAAGAACATCTAGCTTAAAAATTTTCACAACAGAGCCAGATAACGTGTTAAAGTATTAATTACTGTGCATGTAAAGATAAAAAAAAGAGCCTTACAAAAAGATGTTTGTAATAGTTTAGCTTATACGATTTTAGGGGATTAATAGTACTTTGTGCCGTTATTATTAACCTAATTTCCAAGAAAAAGAGGTGAATGTAGGATGACTAAACCTTTTAAAAAAAATAGTCGTTATATGGTTGGATTGGACAGTCTAAGGGGCCTAGCTATACTAGGTGTTATTTTGTATCATATTAATTTTAATTGGATGCCTGGAGGATTTTTAGGAGTTACTGTATTTTTTGTACTTTCAGGTTATTTAATTACAGATATTCTAGCCATAGAGTGGAAGAGAAATAAGAGAATTGATTTAAAAAAATTCTGGCTTAGTAGGGCAAGGAGATTGCTTCCAGGAATGCTAGTTATGCTCGTTATAACGTTGGCATGGATTACGGTTTTTCATAGCTCTTTACTTGAAAAAATGCGCGGAGATTCATTAGCGGCATTATTTTATGTTAGTAACTGGTGGTATATTTATCATAAATTATCGTACTTTGATAATTTTAACCAGCTTTCTCCATTGAATCATTTTTGGTCGTTAGCAGTTGAGGAACAATTCTATGTTGTTTGGCCGTTTATCATTAGTTTAGGGCTTTACTACATAAAAAAACAATCCCGTATGATTTTATTAATTTGTCTGGGAGCCGTTGCTTCAGCTTTAGCGATGGCAATTTTGTATGAACCTGGAGCTGATCCGAGCAGAATATATTATGGTACAGATACGAGGGCCTTTTCCTTACTTATCGGAGCGGTACTTGCCTTAGTTTGGCCAAGCAATAGGCTAGCAAATAAAATTATCCCAAAGGCGCGTTTCATTCTTGATGTAGTGGGGGGCATTGCCCTTATTATTATTTTGGTTATGTTTTGGAAGACCAATCAATATGATCCATTTCTATACAAGGGAGGAATGGTTCTCTTATCAATTGCAACAGCATTGTTAGTGGCAAATCTAGCTCATCCAGCTAGTCGTATTGCTCAATTTTTACGATTTAGACCTTTACGTTGGATAGGGATAAGATCGTATGGCATATACCTATGGCATTATCCAATTCTTACATTGACGACTCCAAAGGTAAATGCTGGGGATTTTTCATTAATAAGAGCAATCCTTCAATTTCTTTTGATTATATTGATTGCGCAAATTTCATGGAAGTTTATTGAAAAACCAATCCGACAAGGAGCGCTCCGGAACATTCAGTTTAAGAATTTAAGAATTCAAAATGTCACTTTAGGTGTTAAGTTAGCTTTAATTTGTACATTATTCGTTTCGTCGATAGCAGTCGTAGGGGTATCAAAAGCTAGTAAGGCTAAGGAGAACTCTCAACAAGATAAGGTGGAAGCAGCACAAACACAACCGGCGCCACATCCAGTTGCAGTTTGGGAAAATCAAAATCAAGAGACGCCTCAAAAACAAGGGGAATCAAGAGAAGTAAATTCAGCGCAATCTAAAAATTCACTCACGGTTACTGCGATAGGCGATTCCGTTATGATTGATATTACTCCGTATTTAAAAAATACTTTTCCTGATATTAGGATTGATGCGCAAATTGGTCGCCAGCTGTCAAAAGCGATTCCGGTAGTTGAACAGTTAAAGTATGAAGGGAATTTAGGAAACTATGTCATTATTGGATTAGGTACAAATGGAGCCTTTACTACTGAGCAACTTGTTTCATTAATAAAAGTAATTGGAAACGAACGTAAAATCATATTTATTAATACGAGAGTACCACGTCCGTGGGAATCAATCGTGAATGAGAGACTGAAAGTAACGGCATCTGAATATCCAAATGTAACTCTAGTTGATTGGTATGCAGCAAGTGCTGGAAAGAAAGACTACTTTGCACCTGACGGTGTGCATTTGACCAAAGTAGGTGCAGAAGCATACGCAGCACTTGTAGCCAAAGCGGTGAAGCAATAATTAAATATGTTTTATTAACTTCTGTTGGGTAAGGAAATGGTTCTGAGTATGAGGTGCCACTCTGAGGTTTAATTACAATTCAAAAAAGAATATTATTCATGTTCTTCTAATCTAAGATTTAGAGTGGCCTGACTCACTTCTGTAATTTGACATGAAATATATGCAAACCTGAAAAGAAAGAAAAGGAACTAGAAGAGGCTACAAAGAATACAAAATATGAAGTTGAAATATTAGGAAAAGACTCCGCAGGTAGAAGCACTGCAAATACATTAAAAGAGCAACAAGTAATAAAAAAATTAATTCAAATCCATAAAGTATAGTTCTAAGGAGAATACCAATGACAGATCCTCGTTGGCCCAAAGAAGGCGACTGGGTGAAAATGAAAACTTGCCTTCATGGTAGCCAGCTGAATTATTTGAAGTATCTAACCCTTTACAACCTTTAGAATGGTATTTTACGGATCATAAACATAGTAAAGCGACAACAATAGAATTATATATGGGGTTATAAATAATTGGTTTTAAATGATAGACATGCTCTTGGTTTAATAGAAAGGGAGAATAAGGATATTGCAATATTTTTAAAGCGAAAAGCCGAAATTGAGGAATTAGAAGAATCGTAATAGTGAAGGAATTGATTAATTTATAAAAAACGTAGGAATTAAATATTCCTACGTTTTTTTGTACATAACATTTAAATAAACACCTTATTTTTGGGGGATTTACAGGTTCAAATGGAAGATTCCCTGATTTTCGATTTGAATCAATATGATACTATTTACATGTATTGTCATGTACGGAATTATATTTTTTGCACCTGAACTGTGTATATTATTTGTAGGATTTTCTGTTTTTTTGTCGAATATATCTTTAATGCAAGGAGGGACATTACATGATTATTAAAGACTATTTCATCAATCTTTCTATTTTTTCTTTATTAGTTAGCGCAGCGATATTTATTCAAGTGTTTTTGGTTCATTCCAGGCGATATTTCGAAAAATTCTATGGAGGGATTATTGCAGTTACTTTGATGCTCTTTTCTTTTCCATACATGGGATTTTCCTACGATCTTCGAGTTGTTCCTCTTATTCTATCTTTTATTTACTTTGGTCGCATTGCTGGTTGGATTACACTAATTAGCATAATTATAATGCGTATCTTTTTCATTGGTGGGTATTGGGAGCCACCTGTGATTGCATATTTAAGTATGAGTGTTCTATTTTTTACTTTTAAAACATATTTTAAAAACCTTCATCCTTTTAAAAGTGCATCTTTATATTTTTCTATTTTTGTCGGAATAAAGTGGTTAGTTGGTGTATTCTTTAATACTACGTTACTTTACTCTGGAGGTTTATTATATATAGCGTTAGGACTTTTAATTGGGCTATTTCTTATGGAAGCCTACCAGAGATTGTATTATTTAACACAGGACTTATCTAAAATGAACCGGGAATTAAAAAAATCCAAGCAAGAACTTACAGATACCGTACATGAGCTTCAAGGAGGGATTTTTAAATTTAAAAAAGTGGGTAAGCACTTTATACACACTTTATGTGATGGACAGTTTTATTATCAAAAAGGATTTTACTCTGAACAGGTGGTAGGGAAAAGCTTACGGACTATTGATGCCTCTATTGTTCCACCACATTTAGTTTCACAATTGATGAAGTATTATCTTCAGGCATGGGAAGGGAAAGAAATTATATTCGAATTACCCTGGCCAGATGATAAAACAATTATTCTTATTGCACTTAGGCCGATTAAACGAAATGGACAAGTTATTGAAGTTGTTGGTTCTACAGTCGATATAACCGAAAGGAAAAAGGTAGAATCAGAATTAAGAGCTACCAAAGAATTACTAGAATCATTTATAAAGCATAATGTAGATGCTATTACCATTTCTGATCGAGAAGGGCATATTTTACAAGCAAATAAAGCTTATGAAAAGATATTTGGATGGTCATTAGAAGAAATCATAGGTAAGAGATTACCTTGTGTACCAGATTTCTTAATGGAAGAATCACTCAAAAATATTCAGAAAATTCTAACAGGAGAATCCGTAGTTACTAGATTAGAAACTGTTAGACGACGTAACGATGGAAGTCTTCTTGATGTCAGTCTGACAGTTTCTCCTATATTAGACGTAAGAGGAAATGTGATAGCTTTATCTGCAATATGTAGAGACATCTCTGAAAGAAAACAAGCAGAAAGAGAGCGACATCAATTACATCAGCAATTAAAAGATAGTGAAATGAAGTACCGTGCACTAATCGAACAAGCAACTGATGCAGTATATGTAGTAGAGCTGAATGAAAATTATGTTCCCAGTCGATTCATTGAGGTAAACCCTGTTGGTTGTAAAAGATTTGGATATAGTAGAGAAGAGCTGCTCTCGTTACCATTTCCAAATGTAGTACCACAAGATTCTAAAATGATTGTAAGGTTGTTAGAAAAAATTAGAGAGGGACAAACTTCCTTCACTTTACAAGATGAATATGCTTTTCCAACAGGAAAAATAATAACAACTGAGTTTAGTGTCCGTGTTTTTAACTTAAATGGTAAAAAGGTTTTCCTGAGTATTTCGCGTGATATCACTGAACGGCTAAAAACAGAAGAATTACTACGGAAATCTGAAAAACTTGCTGTCGTAGGACAATTAGCGACTGCAATGGCTCATGAAATTAATAATCCATTAACCGCAATGAAAGGGTTTATGCAATTACTAAAATCAACGGAAACTGAGAATAATCAGGGGTATATAAATATAGTATCATCAGAGATTGAGCGTATAGAAAGTATTACTAATGAATTTATGGCGGTAGCCAAACCACAGGTGTTAAAGATACAACCTAATGATATTAGTGTGCTAATGGATCAAGTTTTAATGCTACTGCAACCTCAAGCAATGATGAATAATATAAAAATTAGAATTGATTTTACACCTGGTATTCCATTGATTCCATGTGAAGGAAATCAATTAAAACAAGTATTTGTTAATATTATAAAAAATGCAATTGAATCCATGCCAACAGGAGGAGAAATTTTGATTCAATTTGATAAACTTGATAATAATCAAATAAGGATTCGCTTTATCGATCAAGGATGTGGGATTCCAAAAGAACGTATACCATATTTAGGAGAACCTTTTTACAGTATTAAGGAAGAGGGAATCGGCTTAGGATTAATGGTATGTTATAAAATTATTGAAACACACCAGGGGAAGGTATTTATTGAGAGTGAAGTGAATAAGGGAACTATAGTTGAAGTCACTCTTCCAATTTGCACACTTCAAAATTAATACATTCTTTTACTGAAATTTTATAAATTAGTAAGCAGTTAGCTTTGGCTAGCTGCTTTTTTGTATATATTGTAATCGATTCTTCATATTACGGCTTTTAATGTTTCATATATAGATTTTAAAAACTCTGTAAGTGTTTTGTAACATTTACGAGAGACTTTTTTAACAGTTATGAGAGAGAAAAGAAAGATTTGTTATATATGATGAAATTAATCTTACTAGTAGGTGTTCTAATTGACCTAGAAACCAAGGAGGAAAAATAACAATGAAACAATTGAAGCCAGCAATTAGTGTATTAGGTAGTGTATCGATGGCACTGACTTTAGCATCTCCTGCTTTAGCAGATGTAAAACAACCGAATCCAGGAGGTACAGTTGAAATATTCAAAGAGAATGCAAATGTAAAAAAAGAAGATAAGAATTTCACGCTCGGATCTGATGGGGAAATAGGTTCACTCATTACACAAAACATTGAAATGGCAAACAACGATTGGGATAAAGATGGTATTTCTAACGACTTAGAGATGAATGGATATAAAATTGAATTCAATTCACAAACTGGAAAAAATGAAGCGAAAGCATGGGATCCCGAGAAGGATAAAGGGAAACCAAAATTTATATCGAATCCTATGAATGCAAATACGGATGGTGATCCTTTTACTGATATGTATGAGGTTGAGAATTATAACAACGATTCTGATACTAATTTCAATCCGATAGTTGCCAACATGCCGAATTTGCAAATTGGTGCCAAACGAATTGAAGTAATTCCTATTGCAACCATTACGGATAATAATGGCGGATCAGTTAGCAGAGGATGGGAAAAAAGTGTATCTACACAACATTCATTTAATGTAGGTTTAAGTGGTTCAGGTGGTGTAGAAGGCTCAGCAGCCGGCCCTGTTCCTTCCGGAAGTATTTCAGCAAATGTGGGATACGGATATTCAAAAACAACTACGGAAACGGAGAGTTATACAAATAATTTTGATTGGTCTACTGCAACAACTGTGGATACAGCGAACGCAGCAAAATTACGGATACATTTGGAATATAAGAATGTAGGAACAGCATCCGCTGAAAATGTTTCGCCTCATTTTAATATTCGTTTAGGAAACAAAATTATTAATACTGTAAAGGCAACACAAGATCGTTATAAAGCAAACTATTTAAGTACAGAAAAAGGTGGACGGAATAAAACAGAAGTAGTAATTGACAGTTTAGAAGGACAAGCAGATGCGAATATTGTCTTATCTTTGGATGAATTGAAAGCTGTTGAACAAGGGGAACTTCTTTCGATTGAAGTTTTACCTACAAGTACAATGGATTTATCTATTGAAAAAGGTGAAGAAATTATGCATTTGGGGGATTCAGGGAGATATGAGTCTAGAGTAAATGCAGCTACTGAACAATTAGAAACAGATATAGGAAATATACCAAAGTTTAGGGTATATACTCCTAAAGACAAATCCCTTGCTGATAAGCCAGTTTTATCCTATAACGAAGTTTTTCAACATGTAAATATAGATACGAAAAAAGTAAATCATATTGTAAACAAGGCTAAAAGTACTAATAACGTATCAGTAGTTTCAGCTAATAATGGAACTGATGCATTGAACGATTTAAAAGCGGGACAGGGAGATCGCGGTTATTTACATAAAGACTCTGTACACGGTGCTTTTGCAAAACTACAGCAACCAACATTAGTAGAAGGTAGTTATGATTCTGTGACGCAAAAGATTAGGGCAACAATTTTACCTGGTTTATTTGGTGTGAGTAAAGAGATTCCTACTACTTATAGTAAGAAATGGAATGCTCCGTCACAAACAGTAACACTAGTTAAACGTGAGAATGGATTTACATATGAGTCTAGAGAAAATATACACCCTATTAAATCTGAAATTGCTGCGCACAGAAAAGTTACATTTGAAATCAATGACGCACACAATCTAACCCCTACACAAAAGATTGATACTGAAATTAAAGCTAATAAAGAATTTGAAGATTATGTAGTAGATAATTCAGGTGAATTTGTTACAGAAGGGGTTCCTTATACCGTAGCTTCATATGGAAATACAGCTTATTGGGGAAGTCATCATGCCGGGAATAAATGGGAGTATCTTTGGGCTGAAAAATCTAGCGATGAAAAAGTGAATGTAATTATTGAAAGAGTAGGTCAACCTAAACCTGGAAAACCAATTAAAAAGGATGAAGAGGTATTAATTAAATTTCGAAATCCTATTTATTCAGATTATGCATATTTAAAACTTCAAGATAGTTATATCCATTTAGATCAAAAACAGAATGCAAGTACTTTTAAATTTAATCATGCATATCCAAAGAATTTCACTGGATACCATAAGCAATGGAACATACTATCTAATGGTAACAAGTTAAAGGTAGGATATTTAATCGATTATATGAAATATGGTAATGGAGAGAATGGGACTGATACTATAGCATGGAATCTATCAAGAGTTCAGTAATAGGTAACAGTTCTGTTGCTAAGTTTGAAAAGAGAACCGGAAATGAATTGAATCCGAAAAGTTAGATGCAATAATTTAAGTTACTAATAAGGAATGAGTTCGATGTTGAATCGGACTCATTCCTTTTAATTTATATAATTTAGTAACTACTATTTTAAATACCTATCTAGTCATATAAGTAATCAAATGTTAAGATTACTATCTGTATTACAAAATTTATTTTCTGAATTTTCATTGGATAATAGAAAAAATAAATTTTGCGTTATTGGTGAAAAAGAAGTGAGGATAGTATATGAAGAAAAGAATTTTAATCGTAGAAGATGAAGAAAATATTCGAGAAGTATGCAAACGGTATTTAGAAAGAGAAGAATATGAAGTTTATACCGCTGTAAATGGTAGAGAAGGTTGGGATTTATTTCTTACACATCAACCAGATTTAATTATATTAGATTTGATGATGCCAAAAAAAGATGGATGGGAATTATGCGAGGAAATTCGTCAACAGTCAAATGTCCCTATTATTATGTTAACTGCTAAGGGAGAGGAAAGGGATCGAATTTTAGGCTTAACAATGGGGGCAGATGATTATTTAACAAAGCCATTTTCCCCTCGTGAATTAGTATTAAGGGTTCAAATTATACTAAGAAGAGGAAGCCATGTACCAATACAAGCGGAAGAATCTCTATTGGAAGTGATAGAGTTTCCAGATTTGAAAATATATCCAAAGACAAGATATGTACTTGTTTGTGATAAGGAAGTGGAGTTAACGGTGAAAGAGTTTGAGGTACTTTATCTCATGGCAAAGCATCCAAAACAAGTATTTTCTCGCTCGCAGCTTCTTGAATTAATTTGGGATTTTGGACATGAAGGAGCATCAAACACAGTTACCGTGTTAGTGAGTCGTTTACGTGAAAAGCTCGAAAAGCATACGATAAAGAATCGTTGGATTCATACGGTTTGGGGTATAGGATATCGCTTTGAGCCAAATGGAGGAAATGAAACATGAGATTACGTATTCAATTGTTACTCATGAATTTATTAAGTACTAGTATTATGGTAATTGCTATATGGTATAGTGAGACGAAAATGTTACTTGAACCGGAACAAACGCGGTTATTAACAGTAATTGCATTTGTGGCATTCATTATTTCAACGTTTATTTATTGGTTAATGACACGTCCTATCATGAAATCTATACAAAATTTAATAAAATTGACGAAACAATTTAGTGATAGACACTTTGAAACGATGTATATAATTGGGCAAGAACCACGTGAGTTTAAAGAATTGGCAACAGCCTTTCAACAGATGGCAAAAAAATTAGAAGAAGGGTTTACTAAGTTAGAGGAACAGGAAAACTCTCGTAAGGAGCTAATTACCAATATCTCACACGACTTACGAACACCTATGGCTAGCATGCAAATGATGATAGAAGCATTACAAGATAACCTGATTGAAGATCCTGAAATAAAAAAGCAATACTTGGCAACGGTTTTAAAAGAAATAGAAAGATTAAATGGATTAATTAACGACTTATTTGATCTTTCAAAGTTAGAGTTTGAGCAAGTAGATTTTCACCCAAGTTTCACACATTTAGATAAAGTTCTATTAGATGTATTAGAGTCACATTCTGTCTTATTAGGAGACAAACAAATCCATGTGCAATTGGATGTCCCTGATACATTACCTCGACTTTTGATTATGCCTTGTAAAATTGAAAGGGTCATAGGTAATTTATTACATAATGCAATTCGATATTCTCCTATCTCTGGAACAATTGAATTGACTGTAGTGGAAAATAAATCAACTCAACAGGTCCAATTCACTATGCGGGATGAAGGAATGGGAATTTCTCCAAATGATCAATTACGTGTATTTGAACGTTTTTTTAGAACAGATCGATCAAGAAGTTCACAATCTGGAGGTTCCGGACTTGGATTAGCTATTGCAAAATCATTAATTGAAATGCACAAAGGGGAAATTGGTGTAAGGAATCGCGCAGATGGTAAGCAGGGAAGTGAATTTTGGTTCACTCTTCCCATCACATCAGTAAAAAAATAAGATGGCTGAAAGACTTTTGTAACATTTACGTTAGAAAAATGAAAGACCTTCTTGTTAACATACTACTACACAGTATGTTACAGGAGGTTTTTTACTTTATGAAAAGAAAATATGTATGGCTTATAGGTGGTTTAATAATTGTATTGGGGATTTTATGGTCATTGTTCCGACCAGAGAAATTATTTATTGATAAGCACGTAAATGAATCATTGCCACAAGCAGAGATACAATCAACTGAAGTAAGGCAACAAAGTGATCGAGTAATAAGGGAAGGTCAGTTTCAAAACGGTGTCCATGAAACAACTGGAACGGCAAAAATTCACCAATTAGCGGATGGAAAACGTGTTTTACGACTTTCTAATTTTGCAACATCAAATGGGCCAGATGTACGAGTTGTATTAGTTCCTACAAATCGTTTGAAAAATAATGAAGACGTAAAAAACTATCAGTATATTGAATTAGGAAAATTAAAGGGAAATAAAGGAGACCAAAACTACGAAATTCCTGAAGGGATAGATGTAAATGAATATGGTTCGGTTTCTGTTTGGTGTAAAAGATTTAATGAAAACTTTGGTGCGGTTTATTTTAATAATTAAATATGAACTTAAAATTTCCTCTTACAGACGAAATTCATATGGGTTATGGTAAAAGCTGCAGCGGACTTAGTTGCTAAGAAGGGCACTCATAAGAGTGCCTTTTTCATATTTCTCAATTTTTGTATATTTTAGTGCAATTGGACGTTTACGAAGAGATTTTATTCGTGCATAAATAATTTTAAGAGTATGCCAGGAAATCTTTGATTTATCAAGAAAAATTAAATTTAAAATGTATTATATACAGAAGCCACTTGAGGGGTGTTAAGATGCTAAATTTCTCATTTTGGGGTAGTTGCTTTTCATAGCTATATGACTAAGTATCGGTACCCCATAAGAAAAAGGCAGGAACATATCAAATATGTTCCTGCCTTTTTCTTAAGTTTAACATGTATAACCTAAATATAAATGTATTGCGGCCTTCTTTATTTATTATTTTTCAAACCGCAAATGAACAAACTTCAACATCTTTATTACGTTTACAATTCGCATCATAATACGTGTACTACCATCCCAATCTTTATTTGTAGGTATACCTTTAAAGAAAGGGGAGCAACTTAATGCTTTTATGGAAGAAGACCATTTTTCTATTGATTTTGGATTGTTTACATAAAAATACATCATCGCGCCGTTATTACCAGATTTTTTTACGGTTGCATTCGAAAGGTTCAGTGCGAATTTTGATTCAGCATCAAAATATAGCTCTCCTCCAGGAAAACGTTTTGACATAGCAACTATGATCTCTTTTAAATCTTCTTCTTTAAAGTAATAAAATACACCTGCTGATATAAAAAGAATACCGTCGTTTGGATCATATCTTATATCGTCAAACCAAGAAGTATCAAAAAATGATTTAGTGATGCTAATATTCCTCGGTGTATCTTCAATTAAAGTCTTGCGAAAAGAGATTGCATCGGGTAAATCAAGGTTATACCAATGTATTGTACCGTTATCAATTCTTGAAAAAGTAGTATCTAGTCCTGAACCGATATTTACTATAGTGGCGTTCGGGTGTTTTGCTATAAATTGTTTTATCGTATCATCAATTTTTCGTGCACGAGTAATGTATGTGATACATCCGTATTCGCCAAATGTATTTGCTATTGTCGAGAAGTCAAAATCGCATTCTTTAATTATTCGAATAGCCTCTGTATCATCTAAAATATCCTTATTTTTCTCACTGCCATATGCTCGTCCCCATAGGGGAATAAGCATCGTACCTTGTACTGATTGTAAATCTAACTCTTTAACCATGAAACATCCTCCGTTGCATAATAAAACAATATAGTTAGTCGTTATTTAACATTTTTGAGAGCATTGTATTTGTTTTATATAGTCCGTAAGTTAAATCCCGCCTATCTTCTTCGGATAACTTTTCGAGGTTTACTGTGAAATTTTTATAAATTTGTTTCCATCTCTCATAATGTACCTTTTCAGCTTTTTCTGTCAGAGAAATTAATACAGCTCTTTTATCTACCGTATCTTGCTTTTTTACAATATATCCGTTTTGTTCTAAGTTACGTATAGTTACACTTAATTGTTGCTTAGGGATGTTTAAATAACTAGCAATCATCTTTGAATTTACAGGTACTTTTTGCTGGGCGATATACTCCACTACGTGTTGTTCTAAATGTGTAAATTCAGAGGACTTTTCTGATAGTAATTTGAAAGTACCTGACATATTTAATAATAAATTCATGTATTCGTTTAATAATTCTTTATGGGACATTATTTTCGCTTCCTTTTTTGATTTAGTCATTATTTTATTACTAATTTAGCTATAAATCAAATGTTTAAACTTATTATAGTAAATTAATATTTACTAATTTGTTATTTTGAAATTATATGAACTAAAGAAGAGGAGGATGAGAAGTGATTTTAGAAAAGACGAATATGGCCAAAAATAAAATATTACTAAATATACATAACTAATGAATGCAATGTCTTTTTCAGTTATTATGTTGTAAATAATTTTATGATAAAATTTTTTACATAATGAAATAAAGGGGTAGTATTCTATGGGTTATTTCTCAAACAGTTTATTAGTTTTGTTCGTTCTTATCGTATGTAGCTGCATAATTTTTGGGTGATAATATAGTGGTAGATATATATATAAGAAGTTATCTCAGGTGAGGTAACTTCTTTTTATTTTATGTTGAGAAGGAATTCTATTTTTCTTATTGAAGTTTGTTCAAGTTAAGTTGATGATGGTTTAAAAATTTTAATAGAGCAATGTAAAAGAGGATACAAATAAATAGGAGAATAGGGAGGCGTTTATGAAAACTAAAATAAGCTACACAATTGAACATCCAACAAATTTCAATGAATTAGTAGCTTTATATGAATCTTTAGGATGGAATTCTCTAAAATTAACGGTTAATGAATTGGAACAAATGTGTAAACAAAGTTGGTATGTGATATATGCTTTTAAAGAGCAACAATTAATTGGCATGGGGCGTGTTATATCTGATGGTGTAATAACAGGCGTTATTTGTGGTGTATGTGTATTGCCAAAATATCAGTCCATTGGCATTGGAAAAGAAATAGTAGAACGATTAATCCAGCACTGTGAACAAAAAAAGGTTATTCCCCAACTTATGTGTGTGGAAAAATTGCAACCTTACTATGAATCTATAGGGTTTGAGGTATTCTCTATTGGGATGACAAAACATATTAAAAGATAGTGGCGATTTATATTTTCAGTTTACTCGTACATATTTTCAAACTTCAGTATAAAGGAGAATTGCTGTATGGAGATTGCTAAAGGGGTAGAAATGTTGCAACTTGAATTTCAAGAATTTATTATTCACCCAATTCTTTTATGGAATGATGAAATGGCAGTATTAATAGACACTGGCTTCCCTAGACAAATTGAAGATATACAAGTAGAGATGGAGAGAGTTGACGTATCGTTTGATAAATTAAAAGCCGTGATTTTAACGCATCAGGATATAGATCATATAGGTAGTCTTCCAGAGTTGTTGCAGAACTGTGGAAGTAATATTAAAGTTTATGCGCACGAGCTAGATAAGCCGTATATTGAAGGGGATTTACCTTTATTGAAAGGTGGAAATGTGGAGAATCTACCAAAAGGAAAAGTGAGTGATACTGTGATTGATGGACAAGAACTTCCGTATTGCGGTGGCATACTAATTCTCCATACGCCAGGACACACGCCGGGTCATATTAGTTTATATTTGAAACAAAGTAAAACTCTTATCGCTGGGGATTCAATGTATAGTGTAAATGGAATGTTAGGAGGAATTCATGCTCCAACTACTTTGGATGTTCAGGAAGCACAACAGTCTTTGAAGAAGTATTTAAATCTAGATATTGAATCCGTAGTTTGTTACCATGGGGGATTAAGTAAAGGGAATATAAATGCACAAATTCAAAATTTGTAAATAATAATTTTTTGCTAATTGGTGCTAAAGAATAATCTAATTGTAAGTATATAAATACAACACGTAATTGATAAAAGAGCATGTTTGAGAAAAATTCAAATATGCTCTTTTATTAAAGGAAATCTATTTAATACGAATGACCTAACCCGTTCCAATAAAAAGAAACGATTTCTTGTGCTAATTCATCTATATTTGCAAGAATAGGATTGTGATTTTCATCCTTAAAATTCCCAATTGATAATAAAGATACGAAAGCATGGGCAGCAAATTTAGGATTGCCTTTACTTATTTCTCCAAGTTGCATCGCGTTATGAAGTGCTGTTTCCAACACTTCATACATGTTATCTTCGGCATTTTTTAATTCTTTCAACTGCTCTTCAGATAAAGAGTGTTTTGCATCTTTCATAAAGTTCTTCATGTCAATATCCATCGTTGCGTGTAAGTATACTGTAGCGAAGTCTAACAACCTTTCTTCCAAAGTTTTATTCGTGGAAAGTATTTGATCCATAATCTCTCTTATACGTATCATCATTTGAATCATAGTAGCGGTAAATAAATCAGCTTTTGTAGAATAGTAATAGTAGACGGTTGCTTTCGTAACACCGCATTCTTTCGCGACCTCATCCATAGAAACGACTTGATAATTTTGAGTAAGAAATAATCGAGTTGCAACTTCTAAAATTATTTCTTTTGTAGATTTTGTATTTTTATTTTGACGAGGTCTTCCGAGAGGACGTTGTTTTTGTTCCAAATACATTCGCTCCTGACATTTATTATTGAGATAATTATAACATAATTTTTAATCTTTCTTGATTAATTAACTGACCAGTATATATAATTAATATTGTAGGAAAAAAGGAAGGTGGGTTTTTATGAAAAAGCACCCGTTACATATGTTAGGGAGGATTGTAGCAGGGAAGAATACGCAATGGATAACTTTATCGGTTTGGATCCTTATTACATTAGTACTTTCATTTACGTTGCCACAAGTAAATAGTACGAAAGAACCGAATCCGAAAAATTTACCTGAAACAGCTATGTCACAGCAAGCGGAAGAACTTATGAAAAAAGAGTTTCCTAATAATGCAGGAAATCCGTTGTTAGTAGTATGGCATAGAGATGGTGGATTACAGTCAAAAGACTATAAACTTATACAGGACGTTTATAAAGAGTTAAAAGCTAGCCCTTTAAAAGAACAATCAATGTTACCACCATTTGATACAATTCCAGAGCAAGTATTATCAAAAAGTGCATCAAAAGATGGTACATCATTTGTCACATCGATATTCTTTAATAAATCAGCTGGTACGGATATATTAAAGGGAAATCTTGAAGATGTAAGAAAACTGGTGAATAGTAAGGTGGATGTTGATCCATTTAAACAAAAAATAACGGACTCTGGTTTACATGTTCGATTATCTGGCCCTGTAGGTATTCAAACAGATGCGGTTAGTTTATTTAGTCAAGCTGATGTGAAATTATTAGTCGCTACTGTACTATTAGTATTGGTTTTATTAATTTTACTTTACCGTTCACCAATTTTAGCAATTTTACCTTTACTTGTTGTTGGCTTTGCATACGGTATTATTAGTCCTACACTTGGTTTTTTAGCTGATCATGGGTGGATTAAAGTAGATGCCCAAGCGATATCAATCATGACCGTATTATTGTTTGGCGCGGGTACAGACTATTGTCTATTTTTAATTTCAAGATATAGAGAGTACTTGTTAGAAGAAGAAAGTAAATATAAAGCGCTGCAACTTGCGATTAAAGCATCTGGCGGGGCAATTATAATGAGTGCATTAACTGTCGTACTTGGATTAGGAACATTATTACTTGCTCATTACGGCGCCTTTCATCGATTTGCAGTACCATTTAGTGTTGCTGTATTCATAATGGGGGTTGCTGCTTTAACAATTCTTCCTGCATTTTTATTAATTTTCGGCAGAGTTGCATTCTTCCCGTTTATACCAAGAACAACTGCGATGAATGAGGAGTTTGCAAGAAAGAAACAGAAAGTAATAGAAGTTAAAAAATCAAAAGGCTCCTTTAGTAATAAACTTGGAGATATTGTCGTACGAAGACCGTGGACAATAATTATGCTAACTATGTTTGTATTAGGTGGATTAGCTTCATTCGTACCACGTATTCAATACACATATGACCTTTTAGAATCGTTTCCGAAGGATATGCCTTCACGTGAAGGGTTTACGTTAATTAGTGATCATTTTTCAGCTGGAGAACTAGCGCCAGTAAAAGTTGTTGTTAATACGAAAGGAAAAGAGCTTCCTATTAAACAAGAGATAGAGAAATTTTCTTTTGTAAATACAGTGAAAGAGCCAAAAGAGGGAAAAGAAAATAAACAAATACAAATGTATGAAGTTTCTTTAGCGGAAAATCCGTACGCAATTGAAGCGCTAGATCAAATCCCTAAATTGAAAAATAGTGTAGAAAAAGTATTAAAAGATGCGGGGATTAATGATGTTGAAGGTCAATTGTGGATTGGTGGAGAAACAGCGTCACTATATGACACAAAACAAATTACGGAACGTGATGAAGCAGTTATTATTCCAGTAATGATTAGTATAATAGCTTTACTATTACTTGTCTACTTACGATCAATTGTAGCGATGATTTATTTAATAGTAACAGTTGTTTTATCATTCTTCTCTGCATTAGGAGCAGGATGGATATTACTTCACTTTGGTATGGGAGCGCCGGCAATACAAGGGGCGATACCGCTATACGCATTCGTATTTTTAGTTGCTTTAGGTGAAGATTATAATATCTTTATGGTTTCAGAAATATGGAAAAACAGAAAGACACAAAATCACTTGGATGCAGTAAAAAATGGTGTTATACAAACAGGAAGTGTCATTACATCCGCAGGTTTAATTTTAGCAGGAACTTTTGCGGTGTTAGGTACGTTACCAATTCAAGTTTTAGTTCAATTTGGTATTGTGACGGCAATTGGAGTTTTACTTGATACGTTTATTGTAAGACCGTTACTTGTACCGGCAATTACAGTTGTTTTAGGTCGCTTTGCTTTTTGGCCAGGGAAACTTTCAAAAAAGAGTGAAGAAATACAAAAAGTGGATGCATAGTTAAAAAAGCCGAGGATATTTTCCTTGGCTTTTTTCTATGTAGTTCATTAATTTTTTGAAGTCAAATCATCAGTTACAGCGTGATCAGCATCTTCAATGGTTGTTTCGGGCATTCCGTATAAGCCGTTCATTGCTTGTTCTTCGCTAGTTAGATTTGCAGTATTATTATTGTGAATAGATGTAGTGTTTTCGATAACATTTACTTTTTTATTTTCATTTTTATCATGCATGTTTGAATCCTCCAAACGTCATTTGATTTATCCCGCATTAACGGGCAGTAAGACCTCCACCTCAAAATTCGGCAAAAACAAAGAAGGTTAGGTGGGGGATCAACTGCCCCCCACTGATTAAAGTTTCACATTATTAATAGTATGTGGATGGATTGCAAGAAATATGTGAATGGATTTTTGCAAATGTTATATAATTAAATAAAAACGTGAGTATAAATGTAAACTATAAGGAGTGAACAAGTGTGGTGAAAACAAGGAAATTAGCCTTCTAAAATAAAAATGAAATTTTAGGAGGCTAATGAAATGAAGTTTCATGTAATTGACAGAGAAAATTGGAATAGAGAGCAGTATTTTGAACATTATTTAAAATTAAAGTGTTCGTTTAGTATGACAGCGAATGTTGATATTACGATGATGCTAGAGAAAATACATCAAAAGGAAATAAAATTTTATCCGACTTTTATTTATATAATTTCTAGAATGATAAATAAACATAAAGAATTTCGAACATGTTTTAATGATGAAGGAGTTTTAGGGTATTGGGAGGAAATGATACCTAGTTATACAATCTTTCATAAAGGTGATAAATCTTTTTCAAGTATATGGACGGATTATTCTAGTGATTTCCACATTTTCTATAAAAACTATGAAGAGGATATGAAATGTTTTGCTAATGTTCATGGTCTCTTCCCGAAAGAAAATATTCCGCCAAATGTTTATCCGATTTCTGGGATACCTTGGACTAGTTTTACAGGATTTAATTTAAATATTAATAATGATGGTGATTTTCTATTACCAATTATAACTTGCGGAAAATATTTCAATGATGGAAGCAAGGTAATGCTACCTTTTTCATTGCAAGTACATCATGCGGTTTGTGATGGATATCATGCGAGTCGTTTTATAGAGGATTTACAGGAACTAGTTAATACATGTAACGAATGGCTTTAAGTAATATCAAATTTTTAATTATATAAAATTGAAAATGAATAAGCGTAAAATAAAAAGAAGAGAACATGTGTATATTACATGTTCTCTTCTTTTTATTCATTCATACTAAGTAACAGTGGAAAATATAGGTTGATTTGTAGTTTAATAGTAAAGAGAGTGATTGATTTTAATTTTCTTTATTTTATAACTATATAGATTACAAAAGTTATGAGATTGTAACAATGAAGGGGAACACAAAAATGACAATAATATCTATAGAAAAAGCTACAATTTTAGATGCTGAAAAGTTAACAGAAATAATGAAAAGAACATTTGACGAAGAAGCGAAGCGGTGGTTATGCGGCCAATATGATGTAATTGATTATAACATTCAACCGCCAGGATATTCTTCAGTTGAAATGATGAAATATTCAATTGAAGAATTGGATTCTTACAAAGTGATAATGGATGAAAAAATAATCGGGGGAATTATAGTTACGATCTCTGGTAAATCGTACGGAAGAATCGATCGTATTTTTGTAGAGCCTTTTCTTCAAGGAAAAGGAATTGGATCAAGGATTATTAAGTTAATAGAAGAAAAATTTCCGAACATAAGGATTTGGGATCTTGAAACATCTAGTAGACAAGTTAATAATCATCATTTTTATAAAAAAATGGGCTATGAAATCATTTTTAAATCTGAAGATGAGTATTGCTATGTAAAAAGAAAAAATGTAGGTGCAGGTGAAGAGAACCTAATTAAAAATAAAGATATGAAAAATGGTCAATACGAAAACTGTAATTTGGTTCATACAGAATATTATCAAGTAAATTTAAAAAATAGTGCATTTGTTGGTAGTAATATAATGCATATGAATATGAGTAATTGTAATGTAAGTCAATCAAAGTTTAGGAATATAAACTTTAGAAGGTCTTCATATGCAGATTTAAATCTTTCTAGTAGTACATTTAATTTGGTGACATTAGGTGGAGTGCAATTCAAAAATACAAGTCTTGGAGATGAGAAGGAACCTCTTTCATTTGAAAACTGTGATTTGGAAGGTAGTACAATGCATAATAGTAACCTGAAAAATATTGAAATAGTAAATTGTGATGTAACTGGTATGAAAATAAATGGTATTCCAATAGAGAATTTGCTTGAGCTATATAATAAGGTGAAAATTTAAAGTATAGGGTTATTAGGTTGTTAGGATAAGGTGTTTGGAAACTAAGTGTTATACCAAAATAATTATGTAGAAATAACATAAAGAAATACAGGTGGGGAATGATTTAATATAGGTTTCTAGAATGATAATAATTCTATTTATATGGAGGGTGAGGAATATGGAAATCAACATACGAGCAGTAGAAATACAAGATGCTAGAGCAATTCATCGTATATGTATACAGGATGAGGTTTTACCTTATATGGTTTTCTTACCTAGCATGCGTGTAGACGCTATGGAAAATAGAATTCGAAACTTAGCACCAAATCAATTTGAATTTGTTGCAGAGTATGACGGGGAAGTAGTAGGGTTTATTGGCTTAACACAAAGTCCGGGACGAAGATCTCATTCAGGCGATTTATTTATTGGGGTAGACAGTGAATATCATAATAAAGGTATTGGCAAAGCACTTCTTACAAAAATGCTTGATTTAGCTGATAATTGGTTAATGTTAGAGAGAGTAGAACTTGGTGTATTAGAAACGAATCCGAAAGCAAAAGATCTATATGAAAAATTTGGGTTTGTAGTAGAAGGGGTAAAGGTAGGGAATTTAAAGGCTCACGGAAAGTTTATAAATGAAATTATGATGAGTCGTTTTAGACCTGATGGTTTAATTGTACATAATTAATATGTAAAAGCATGACAAATCAATGTCATGCTTTTTTAATTGTCATTTGCGATTCGCTAGTTTCGGTTGTAATAAAAATAATGTTAATCCAATGAAAATAATTGAAATTCCTAGTGCTTGTTGTAAAGTAATGGTTTCACTCAAAATAAAATATGCTAGAACACAAGTACCAATTGTTTCACCTAAAATACTCATTGAAATAACAGTAGCGCTCATCCATTTTAATAACCAATTGAATATCGTTTGTCCTAAAATCGTTGCAATGAAAGCTAGTCCAATAAAGGACAACCAAGTTTGTGTAGCGTAATGAATGAAAGATTGTTGCTGCATATAAGCAAATATACCGAGAAAGCATGCGCTACTTCCATAACTAATTACCGAATATGGTATAAGAGATAAATCTTTACGAATGTGTTGACTAATGAAAAAGTAAGCTGTAATAATGCCGGCCGCCATAAATGCTAAAATATCTCCGTATAAAGCGTCGCCACTAATTTGGAAATCTTGCCAACCGATGACGATACTTCCTGAAATGGCAATGAGGCAACCGATAACCGCTCCTTTCGTAAATCTCTCTTTAAATAAAAAGTAACCACCAATCATTGAAAATAAAGGTTGTAACGTTACGATAACTGTAGAACTTGCTACGGAAGTATATTGTAAGGATTCAAACCATAGTACATAATGTGCAGCTAAAAATAGCCCGGATAGAAATCCGAATCCCCATTGTTTTTTCGATAATGTTTTTAGTTCGTTTCGATTCCTTTTATTAAATAGTAATAACGGTAACAGAATTACTGTAGCAAATAATAATCGATAAAAAGCAATAATTGCCGCAGGAGCATCTGCCAATTTCACAAAAATTGCTGAAGTTGATAAGGCGAATACACCGAAAAATAAGATGAAATATGAAAAAATAGATGATTTCAAAGTCTGTCCCTCCGATAGAATGTTTATTATAATATACTTAATGCGATATAATGCACAAAGGTAAGTATATAAGTCTCGGAGACGATAGAAAAGGATTATTTGCCCTTGTTTAGTAAGTCAGCACAAAGGGAATGAAACATACATTATGATGGACGAAAGGGAGTAGTTATTTTGATTCACTATCGACTTGGACAAACTGTTTTAAGTTATCGTAAGAAAAATAATATGACAATTCGTGAGTTTGCTGAGTATGCAGGGATCAGCACGTCACTGATTAGCCAAATTGAAAGAGGACATGCTAATCCTTCTTTAAATGTATTGGAATTAATTGCGAAAGCATTAAATGTGCCGCTATTTACACTTTTTATTAATGATATTGATACAGACTCACTCATTTCTAAGAAAAAAGATCGAAAAAAAGTATATCGGGAAAATAATGATCACATTGTATATGATGTATTAACACCTGATTTTATGAAAGCACGTATTGAAATGTTAATGATGGATTTAAATAAAAAAGCAAACACAACGGAAAGTCACTATTCACATGAAGATAAGGAAGAGATTGCGGTTGTCATGAAAGGGGAAGTGTATGTGGAATTAGAAGGAAAAGAATATTTTTTAGAAGAAGGTGATGTTGTACGTATCCCACCAAACGTGAAGCATCGATTTTTGAATAAAAGTGATGAATCGAATCATATTTTATTTGTATTAACGCCATCTTTAGGATGAATATAAAGTGAGTTTTATTATGGGGGATAGAAAATGGAAAATAAAAGTGTGTTAAAAGGCGGCCTTTCAATTATTTCTCAATGCAAAAAACAAACAAAGGATATTTGGCATGCACATTACGGGGCAGCTGCAATTGCTAGTTATTTTTTCATGAAGGATAATAATATTGAAGAAGAGATAGCTCGTAATATGCATTCTCATACAAAAATGATGCTGAACAAGAAAAACTTAGATGAAATCATCGATAGTAAAGAAGAAATTGATTTTCAAAGTGCTGAAAAAAAGATAATAAAATCATTGGAATATACAATTGATGAACTTCATTGGGTCGGGCATAACGTCATTTATGCGGCATTAAGTTTATTAGCTATGAAAGAGCTACAAAAATGGGGAAATAATCAAGCGATAGAAGGGATAACTGATCTTATATTATCATTTCAAAAAACAATTCCTGGTAGATCGTGGATTGGTTTTACGACGAAAGAAGTTAAACAATTAAGTATATATGACGAGATACAAAGTGAATTAAGAAATCCAAAACAATTATCTAAGTTTATTTTAAATGAACTATCGGAGTTTAAGGTTATTTATAGAGCAGAATCACATCATGATTTAATTGGCCATATGCTTACTTTTTCCCACGCAATTAATATAATGTATGATTTAGGACATAAAGATGTATTTCAACGAGGGATACGTCCGCTTTTAAAACTAGTATACGTACTGCGTGCTAGTAAAAAACTTATGCTGAATACTGAAATAAATCTACATTCTCCTATAGATCATTTGCCTTTAATTGAATCTAAACGTGCTCACGTATTACCAACTGAAAATCAATTTTGGCTAAAGGACTATAGTGAATTTGATTGGGATTTTGGACATGTTTTCAAATTCTCTTATAGTTATTTTGATCATATAAAGAGAGCTCCGGAATATAAAGGTATAACCTTAGAACAATTCCGGTATGTTATTCATTCGTAATGAATTTTAATAATCTGTAAAAAGGGAGGATATAAGTTTCTTTTTTTGTTAGTAGTATATTGTTTTTTCAAATATGTAAGATTTTACATACGTATTTTACTTTTACTAATTATGTAAGTAGGCTATACTAAATAACATACATTTTATGTTTGGAGAGAAGTAAATCGACATGGAACTAGTAAAATTGGAAAAGGTAATTGAAATAAAAAAAGAAGAACTTTTATATTTAGTATCGGATTATGGAATTCAACATGAAAAAGTACTGGCATTAAGTCAAGAAATAGACAAACTGATCAATTACTTTATGTTTTTAAAATAGAGAGAGCTATGACGTGATTTGTAAATGTTATAGTTCTTTTTTATATATTCATTTACAATGATGGTTATGTACGGATTAAATGTATATAAATGTATTCGTATATAGTGTCAAATTTTTTACAGAATGCGCAAGCCGCTAGTCGAATGTAAGGAGTATTGGGTATAATAATAAAAGAATGATTAATTGTATCGGTTAGGAGCGCAGCACATATGAAAACAGTTGTTGTTATCGGTGGAGGTATAACGGGACTTTCTACTATGTTTTATTTAGAAAAATTAAAAAAGGATTATAATATCGATTTACATTTAATCCTTGTCGAGAAAGAAGAGTCTTTAGGTGGTAAAATCCATAGTGTTGAAGAACAGGATTTTATTATGGAATCAGGAGCGGATTCTATCGTTGCTCGCAATGAACATGTTATGCCGCTTGTAAAAGATTTAAACTTAGAAGAAGAAATGGTATATAACGAAACGGGTATTTCATACATATATTCTGATAATATTTTACACCCAATTCCTTCTGACAGTATATTTGGTATTCCGATGAGTGTCGAGTCGTTGTTTAGCAGTACGCTAGTCTCAACGAAAGGGAAAATTGTTGCTTTAAAAGATTTCATAACGAAAAATAAAGAGTTTACGAAAGATACATCACTTGCTCTATTTTTAGAAAGCTTTTTAGGAAAAGAGTTAGTGGAAAGACAAATTGCGCCGGTACTTTCAGGTGTGTATTCTGGTAAATTGAATGAGCTTACAATGGCATCAACATTACCGTATTTACTTGATTATAAAAATAAATATGGAAGTATTATGAAAGGTTTTGAAGAGAATAAAAAGCAATTTCAATCAGCAGGAAATAAAAAGTTTGTATCATTTAAAAGTGGACTATCTACGATAATTAATCGCTTAGAAGACAAGTTAACTGAAACTGTCATAAAAAAAGGTGCTGTAACGACGGCTGTAAGTAAACGAGGAAATCAATATGAGATTTCTATTGCAAATCAGGAATCAATCCAAGCTGATTATGTTGTTTTAGCAGCTCCGCATGATATAGCACAAACTTTATTACAATCTAATGAGTTAAACGAGCATTTTAATAAATTTAAAAATTCATCACTTATTAGTATTTATTTAGGTTTTGACATTCCAGATGAACAACTACCGGCGGACGGTACAGGGTTTATCGTAACAGAAAACAGTGATTTACATTGTGATGCTTGTACATGGACAAGCCAGAAGTGGAAACATACATCGGGTACACAAAAGCTTTTAGTAAGAATGTTTTATAAGAGTACCAATCCGATATATGAAACGATCAAAAATTATAGTGAAGAAGAATTAGTACGAGTCGCTTTATATGATATTGAAAAGAGTCTTGGAATTAAAGGCGAACCAGAAGTAGTTGAAGTTACAAATTGGAAAGATTTAATGCCGAAATATCATTTAGAACATAATCAAGCGGTTCAAGCATTAAATGAAAAATTGACTGCTCTATATCCTAATATATATTTAGCTGGCGCTTCATATTACGGTGTTGGAATTGGTGCATGTATTGGAAACGGGAAGCATACGGCCAAAGAAATAATGACTACATTAAGTGAAGAGTTAAAATAATGATATAGAATACATATGTAAAAACTGTCCCTTCAGTCTACTGGAGGGACAGTTTTTTATTTATTTCACTTGAATGGAAACTTTTTTAGTTCTTCCATTATTCTCTTTTATTGTTAATGTAATATTTCCAGACTCTTTAAATGAGTATGGTGAGAGTTGATAAATTTCTTTTATGTTGTGTTTTTCTTTTAGTTTATTTGTGGATATTGATACTATACTTGCCCTCCAAAATTCTTGTTTGCCTGAAGGATAATCTATGAATATTTCTGGATTTTTAAACTGTAGTGTTTCCCAAGAGGCGAAATACAGTTCAACTTCTACATCTTTTTTCGGTAAGTTCTCTGAGAAATAACCGAACTCGCCCATATTACCGAAAACGGTGTAGTTTTGGTTATGTAATTTAATATCTAAATAACTAGGTTGATATGTTGCTGCGTGATAGATTCCATATGATAGAGAGAGTGTGGCAGCGATTAATATACCAATTGAAAATGTCTTAAAGCTATTTCCTTTAAAGTTAGTCATCATGAATGAGTTTGGTGTGAATTTTTTTGCGAATAAAAAAATAAGCAAAATGAGTAAGAGGGCTAAGCCGATGAATATATACATAGAATTTTTACACCTCCATAATAGAATGGAATATTTTCTATATTTTAACATGAATGTATGAATTAGTATGTTGTTTTAGAATAGAAATTATTCTTATAATGAGCGAACGGATGTATCTGGAGGGGTATTAGTATTATGTAAAGCGAAATAAGCAAAATATAAATTACATTATATGACCAAGGCGGTAATCAACAAGTAAGAAGGTATACTCTTACTTGTTATAGAATAAAAAGGAAAAGAGTCATTAGAAATATTTGATTAGTGGGACATTGAGGACTTGCCTAATTATGAATATTTTTTCTGCTATAATAAATTAGTAGAGAGAAAGGAGTGATCCTGTGGTATTTCCTATATTAGAAACAGAGCGCTTGCGTTTAGTTGAAATAGAACAATCTTATTGTCAAAAAATATATGAAATCTTTTCATTGGATGAAGTTACATGTTATTACGGTATGAATTCTTTTACGGAATTTGGCCAAGCTTCACGTATGATTGAATCTTTTTCGAAAAATTACTTTGAGAAAAAGGCAATACGTTGGGGGATTGTGTTAAAAGAAACAAACACTTTAATTGGGACAATTGGGTTGAATAATTTACAATTATGGAGTAAACGATCTGAAATAGGGTATGATTTGCATCCGCGTTATTGGGGGCAGGGGTATGCTTCAGAAGCAGCTGGGGAAATCATTCATTATGGATTTCAAGATTTAGGTTTATATAGAATTGGGGCTATTACATATCCTGAAAACGTTACTTCTTGTAAAATGCTATCTAAAATAGGTTTTCAAAAGGAAGGTTTGTTACGTGGCTATATTCATCAAGGAAATAAGCAACACGATGCATTGTTATATTCTATAGTGCGAACAGATGTAGAGGACTTAAATATATAATAAAAAACCCCTCTTATTAAAAGAGGGGTTAAGTAAAATTAACCTAACTTAGGTAATAAACGTTCTCCGCTTTTCATGCTACTTTTACATAAAGGGCATTTAGGTTCTTCTTCAAATGAAAAGTTCTTTCTCATCCATCCTAAACAATCCTCTGATTCACATTCCCAAACAGGTGTTTGTTCTGGTGGTACTTCTGCTACATCGTTCTTTCGATTGCGATACATGTAACCACTCCTTTTATGTAAAAAATTTTAGTTATATATTAAAAAGGTTGTTAACCGAGCTGGTAACAACCTTTTTATTGTTTGAATTATAGCTTTACAACGTTTTTAGCTTGAGGTCCACGGTTACCGTCTTCAACTTCGAAGCTAACTTCTTGACCTTCGTCAAGAGACTTGAAGCCGTCGCCAGTGATAGCTGAGAAGTGAACGAATACGTCGTTACCGTCTGCAACTTCGATGAAACCGAAACCTTTTTCGCTGTTAAACCATTTTACTTTACCTGTTAATGTCATGGTAATGCCTCCTAAAATTTAAAAAGATTACAATATGATCGGCCTTATTTGAATGAAAATAAAAGTTCACATATTATCAAAAACCCATAAGGAGTACGAAATGATCCTGATTGATACTTGATAATATGCAAAGAAAATATATTGTTAAATTGACCTTAATTACTATCTTACAACAAATGGTGTGAAATAGCAAGTGCTGGTAATACCAGTGAGTAATTTGGGCGATAATGGTAAAAGGCACAAAGACATCTCTTTTATTTATATATTATTCCTAATCTGAATGTATTCCAAACAGAAATCATTTATATAAAAAAGTATGTTTAAAGGAAACGGTATATTTTTTAAGAATAAAGATGATTACACTAATTAGGAGGATGAATATTGCAAAATAAACAATTTAAAATAATCGAAGCAGCAAAAGAAGGAAGAAGGAAAGTTCACCCTGTTTTTGCAGTTATACTTGCAATTGTATTTTTAACTTTAGGTGAATTATTTATGTTATTTATGCTGTTTTTACCGAAAACAGAAACAACCTTTATGAAGGCGATGTATAGCAATATTGAGATGATATTAACGTTTGGCGGGGCTATATTTTTTTTGTTTTTATGGATTAAATTTGTAGAGAAAAGGTCATTTTCATCTATTGGTTTTTGGAATGAGCAATGGATGAGAAAGTATTTGAGAGGGGCATTAATAGGGTTTATTTTCATTTCGATACCAGTAATTTCACTCATACTAACAGGAAATATAAAATTACAAATGCAAGAAATTACGATGACAGCTATATTTGGTATTGTAGGATCTTTAGTCGCATTTTTAATACAAGGGGCCACTGAAGAAATTGTTGTAAGAGGTTGGTTATTCCCAGTTCTTTCTGTTAGAAGCCGTATATGGATTGGAATTGTTGTGACGTCCTTTTTATTTGGTTTTCTTCATTTGCTTAATCCAGGAATTACAATTCTTTCAATATCGAATATAATATTAGTTGGCGTATTTGCAGCTTTTTACGTTTTAAAGGACAGTAGTCTTTGGGGGATTTGTGCATGGCATTCCATTTGGAATTGGGCACAATATAACGTTTATGGCTTTGCCGTTAGTGGAATGACGATATATTCAACACCACTATTTAAACCTGTAACAAATGGCAATGAAGTCCTTCATGGAGGCTCATTTGGGATTGAAGGTAGTATTATTACAACAATAATGCTTTCTATCGCTTCAATTGTTTTATGGGGACAGTTATGGGGGAGAAGAGCGAAACAACGAAATTTTAGTTAATGAAAGTGGGAGAAACTATGGGGATTATAGCGTTTGAGGGAGCGAGTGCTGTTGGGAAAAGTACAACATGCCGTGAACTAGAAAACAATTGATGAAGAACTTAGAAAACGAAAAGAATTTGATGAGACGAGAAGCAGAAGAAACTTTGAAAAACATGTACATATATCAAAACCGTTGCAGTGTTATTATGAAAATTTAAATACCGTCACAGACGGGTACTGTAAATTGATTGAAGCAAAAAGTATAAAGTCGAATGAATTAGAAATTGTGAAAAGTTTAAACAGCTTAAACGTATGTGAAAATAGACGTTTTGATGTTTCGAAGTTAGATGCTATTACGGAGTGGTTAAAAGAAAATCGTGCATAAAGTAAAAACAACGAGTGTTGTAGAAGGCGCTCGTTGTTTTTTGTTTCCATATAAATATAAAGGGAAATTTTGTAGAATATTTTTTGTTTTTGACGGAATAATCTTTCAATTTTACAAAAAAAGAAATACAATATAAGGAAATATATATGAATAATATGGTAGGGGATGGGATGAACTATTTTGAATGAAGGAACTGTTTTATATAAGAAATAATGAGGTAGTAAGAACAGAGATATTTGGGAGGAAATAAGCGAGATGAAAACACTATTTAAAATAATCGGTATTATAGCTGGTATGGCAGTAATCGGAGTAGGTTTAACATATGGTATGCTTTATTATTTGAATAATAGTAAACCGGTTGCGAAAAAGTCAACGCCAGCAGCTCCGGCAGTAGAAGTGCTAGCTGATAGTAATGTAAAAGCCGAAGATGCGAAGCTTTTAGAAAATGGCAATCATTCATTACCTAATAGTGGTTTTAATAAAAATTTTAAATGGACAGATGAGAACATACAGACAGCGTTACATGAAATGGCACACCAAAAAACGAAAGCTGAACAAAAATGGGGCTATATTTTTATCACACAAGAACGTATTGAAAGTTTGCTTGAAATTATAAATAGTAATGATGTTGCACAAAAAAATACATATGTGGATATTTTAGAACGATGGAAACAAGGGAAATATGAAAAGGTTGATGTGGATCATAATAAAATTTGGAAATTGCAAAGTGGGAATTTAGGAG
This sequence comes from Bacillus cereus group sp. N24, assembly GCF_016483345.1. Classification (NCBI taxonomy): domain Bacteria; kingdom Bacillati; phylum Bacillota; class Bacilli; order Caryophanales; family Bacillaceae; genus Bacillus; species Bacillus cereus group sp. N24. The sequence goes on along the minus strand of NZ_JAEHCA010000024.1, from coordinate 14,589 downwards.
AAGGAAAAGGAATAATGTCGCAAGCTGAACAAAAAGAATTAATTAATCAAGTGTTTATGCAAAAAGGTACATATTCAGGTAGTAAATTAATTGCAGGTGGGGGACAGGCTAATAAATAATATACGTATCAATGAAAAAGAGTAAGTGCTTTTTAGGCAGTTACTCTTTTTTTGTGCACATTTTTAATAATTTAGCCTTGCTCTAGTAAGGAAAGAAACGACTGTAGTACCGGGGAAATCCATCTAGATTTATGATAGATTACATGACTTTGAATAACGGCTGGAGTTTCGATAGGTTGAAAACGTATTTGTTCCTTTTGACAATTCTCTTGTACAACGATGTAAGGAAGAATTGAAATTCCTAACTCACACATAACAGCTTGTTTAATGACTTCAACATTAGAAGTTTCAAATGTTTTTTCTAGAATATTTCCGCTTTGACGCAAAAAACAATCGACCATTGGCCGATAACCGCAGCTTTGTTCTGTAAAAATAAACTGAGTATCCTGTAATAAACGAAATGGATTTTCCTGTACGGGGGAATGAATAGGTAAAATCCATCCGAATGTTTCATTACAAAAAGTACGTATAATAAAATCGTTATGTGCTATACTTTCACCAATTAAGAAGATAACATCTGTTTCTCCTTCATGTAGCTTTTTCATTGCATGTTCATTTGTAGTAGTCTCAAGAACGATATTTACTTTCGGATTTTGCTGTTTGTAAGTACGTAATAATTGTGGTAAACGGTACACTGCTAACGATTCGTTAGATGTAATACTTAACGTCCCTTCCAAATAATCATTATTTTGAGGGATTTCTTGTGCTTTTTCATAAATAGCAAGTAATTCTAATGCATAAGGATGAAATTGATGACCTGCTTTTGTAAGAAGTACTTTTTTCCCTAATCGATCGAAAAGAGGGATATGTAAGTCGTTTTCTAATGCTTTTATATGCCCTGTAACAGTAGATTGCGCATAACCTAACGCAAGAGCAGCTTTAGAAAAACCGCCATGCTTAACAATGGCACAAAATGTTTTAACATGTCTCATTTCCATAAGTGACCCCTCTTTTAATATCATGATTTGTGAATGATTATATCATGTATTTCAATTTTTCAAATGATTAAATTTCTTTTAATATTATGTTGTGGGGAAATTCATGTAAGCAGTATTGGAGGAGAAAAAATGAGTAAAAAGAGCTATCATGTAGCTGTTGTTGGAGCTACAGGTGCAGTAGGTCAGAAAATTATTGAACTGTTAGAACAAGAAACAAAGTTTAATATAGCTGAAGTTACATTCCTTTCGTCAAAACGATCTGCTGGTAAGAAAGTACAATTTAAAGGGCGAGAGATTACAATACAAGAGGCAAAAACAACTAGTTTTGAAAGTGTAGATATTGCCTTTTTCAGTGCTGGAGGAGAAGTGTCTAGACAATTTGTAAATCATGCAGTTTCTAGTGGTGCAATCGTAATTGATAACACAAGTGAGTACCGAATGGTGCACGATGTACCGCTCGTTGTTCCAGAGGTTAATGCACACACTTTAAAGGAGCATAACGGTATTATTGCAGTTCCGAATTGTTCAGCATTACAGATGGTAACAGCTCTTCAGCCAATCCGAAAATCATTCGGTTTAGAACGAATTATCGTTTCCACTTATCAAGCTGTATCAGGTTCTGGAATTCATGCGATTCATGAATTAAAAGAACAAGCTAAGTCGATGCTTACAGGTGAAGAAGTGGAGAGTGCTATATTACCAGCGAAAAAAGATAAAAAGCATTATCCAATTGCGTTTAATGTACTGCCTCAAGTAGATATATTCACTGATAATGATTTCACCTTCGAAGAAGTAAAGATGATTCAAGAGACGAAGAAAATTTTAGAAGATCCAAACCTGAAAATGGCAGCTACTTGTGTACGTGTTCCAGTTGTATCAGGGCATTCAGAATCAGTTTATATAGAACTTGAAAAAGAAACAACGGTTACAGAAATTAAAGAAGTACTGCTCGATGCACCAGGTGTTATTTTACAAGATAACCCTAGTGAACAGCTGTATCCAATGCCATTATATGCAGAAGGGAAAATAGATACGTTTGTCGGAAGAATTAGGAAAGACCCTGATACGCCAAAAGGATTCCATCTTTGGATCGTTTCCGATAATTTGTTAAAAGGTGCGGCTTGGAATTCAGTTCAAATCGCAGAGACGTTGGTGGAAAAGGGAATCATTTAGTATAGAGATACACAGAACTAGGAAACTATTGATTGTAAAAGTATCCTAGTTCTTATTTTAGTGAGAATTTAAAATAAATTAGTTTTTATAGTGTTTTTATAAATATCCATTAGTTTTGTAAAGAATGTACTGTTATTTTTAGTTGCTCAATAAATTCTCGAGTTGCAGCACACATATATTTATCTTTTCTATAAATCAGTCCTATATCTATAGTTGGAGTAGGATCTTCTATTTTAATAGCTTGAATGTTTTCGTTTTGCAAAAAGTCTATATACGGTTTGGGTAACACTGTAATTCCCATACCTTTTGAAACCATTTGAATTAAAGATTCCATCGTACTAATTTCTAAAATTGGTTTTGGTTTGAAGCTAAAGTTTTGACAATAGGTCGTAAGTAGTTCTGTTAAATAAAAGTTTTTTGGTAGAAGGATTAAAGGGTAGTTCTGTAATTCTTTAATAGACACGTGATCAAACTCACTTAAAGGATGACCGATTGGAATAACTAATGTAAGTTCACTTTTATATAGCGGGATAGAAACAATTTCTTTATCTTGTACCGGGAGAAATGTAATACCAATATCTAATTCGTTTTGTAACAATTTTTCGCGAATTTCTCCTGTGCGAAGTCCTAACACAGAAAGCTCAATGTTTGGATAAAGATTATTGAAATGTAAAAGGGTTGGCGGTAGTAAATAATTTACAACGGTTAACAATGAGCCGATTGTTAAGGATCCGTACTGTAATCCATTTAAGTCCTGGATAGCAGAACGGGCTTGTTCGACTTCATGAAAAATGGTTTTACTATGTGATAATAAAATCTTTCCTGCTTCAGTTAAAGATATTTTTTTACCAATTCGATCGAAAAGTGGCATTCCTACTTCATGTTCTAACGCACGTATTTGTTGACTTAGTGAAGGTTGGGAAATGTTTAATTTTTCGGCTGCTTTTGTGAAATGCAATTCTTTCGAAACAGCTAAAAAGTATTCTAATTGTCGTAATTCGATTGGAATCACCTCAAATTTAATCATAGGATATACCTATCATTATTATATAAATAATTGAATTGAACAATGGTTTTGTGCGATTTATAATCACTTTATTAGAAATAGATTGATGATAAAGATTAGATGAGGTGAAGAAGAATTGTTGAAATCGAGCGTATTACCAGGCAGTTATTCACAAGTACTTCAAAAAAGGTATGAGGAAGCTGTACCGACAGGAATATATCATTTAACGCCTTTATATGTAAAAAAAGCTAGCGGAGCGATCATTACAGATGTAGATGGGAATCAGTTTATTGATTTTGCTGGTGGTATTGGAATGCAAAATGTTGGTCATTGTCATCCGAAAGTTGTAAGAGCGGTACAAGAACAAGCAAAGTCATTTATTCATCCTTGTTTTCATGTAACTCCATATGAAAACTATATTGCTTTAGCAGAGAAAATTAATGAAAAAATACCAGGAACAAGTAAGAAAAAAACGATGTTTGCAAATAGTGGTGCGGAAGCGATTGAAAATGCTGTAAAAATCGCACGTAAAGTAACAGGGAGAAGTAAAGTAATTTCGTTTGAACGAGGATTTCATGGGAGAACATTAATGACGATGTCTTTATCAACGAAAGAAAACCCATATAAAGCAGGATTTGGCCCGTTCGTTTCAGACATGCATATATTGTCGTATCCGTACTATTACAGAGCTGCAGAAGGAGTTTCTTCTGAAGAAGTGGATTCTCAAGTCATCTATCAGTTTGAAAAATTTTTAGAGGGAGTATCACCTGAAAAAGTAGCGGCAATCGTAATGGAACCAGTACAAGGAGAAGGGGGATTTATTGTTCCTTCCATTTTATTTGTAAAACGAATCCGGGAAATTTGTGATCAATATGGAATTTTAATGATCATGGATGAAGTGCAAACTGGATTTGGCAGAACTGGAAAATGGTTTGCAACGGAACATTTTAATATAGAACCTGACATTATTGCATTATCAAAATCAATAGCTGGAGGCTTACCATTAAGTGCGATTGTTGGGCGCGCTGAGTTTATGGATGTTCCTGGAAGGGGTCAAATCGGTGGGACCTTTGCAGGAAGTCCGTTATCATGCGCAGCCGGTCTTGCTGTATTTGAAATTATGGAAGAAGAAAATCTAGTTGAAAGAGCTCAACAAATTGGAAATAGAATAATGTCACATTTACATGCAATGCAATTAAAATACGAAGTCATAGGTGACGTTCGTGGAATTGGTGCAATGGTTGCAATGGAACTTGTAACGGATCGCATAACAAAAGAACCAGCAAAAGAACTAACAGTACAATTAATTGATGAATTCTGGAAGAATGGGCTTATAAGTATTGGGGCAGGGATATTTGATAATGTACTACGTTTTTTACCGCCTCTTGTTATTTCAAATGAAGAAATTGATAAAGGTTTTGAAATAATAAATCAATCTTTTAAAAAATTGTGCGGAAAGTGAGAGAGGCAATTATGATGGATAAATTATATGAGGTACTATCACTAAATATAGGATTCCCAAAAGAAGTTATGTATGGAGGAAAATTAATTCATACGGGTATAAATAAAACGAAAACAAAGGAACCTATATATTTATCATTTTTAAAATTTAAAGGTGATGGTCAGGCGGATTTAGTTCATCATGGAGGGGTGGATAAAGCGGTTTGTGTGTATTCGGGTGAACATTATAGTTATTGGGAAGAAACATTGAATCAAGACCTTGAATATGGAGCATTCGGAGAAAATATAACAGTAAGTGGTATGCGTGAAGAGGATGTTTGTATCGGTGATACGTTTGAGCTCGGAGAAGCGATAGTACAAGTAACGCAACCAAGGCAACCTTGTTTTAAGTTAGCTAAGAAATACAATATTCCAAAGTTACCACTGTATTTTCAAGAAACAGGATATACAGGATTTTATTTTCGTGTATTAAAAGAAGGGTGGGTATCGCCAGTTGATACGTTAAAGTTGCTGAAGTCTGATCCAATAAGTATTACAGTAGCGTTTGCTAATCGTATTATGCATAAGGAAAAACAAAATATAGAAGGGATAAAGAGAATTTTAGAAGTACATGCACTTTCTACTAGTTGGAGAAAGACATTTGAAAAGCGACTGAGGGGAGAAGAAATAAATACGAAGGAGAGGCTTGAAGGAATAAAAGAATAAAAAAATATTTTTATAAATAGTGCATTTCTATTAGTAAAAACTAACTAGAAAGCACTGTTTTTATATAATAACCTTATTAATATACAAAAATCTTAATATTGTTTTATTCGACTTTTTTTCTAATTGTGAAAACATAAAATTAATTGGATTATTTTTTTATATTTTATGATAGTATATTGATTTGTAAGACCTATTATTTTAAGGGCAGGTCATATAACCATATATAATTTTATGGAATTGAAGTATGGAGGGACAACATGGGGAATGTTGAAAAATTTGCAAATCTTCTAATAGAAGAACCGAAAAGAGAGCAGTTATTTCCTTTATTTGAAGAAGTGTTTGGTATTGAAAGTCAAACATTACGTGATTTTACGGAGAAAGGATATTGGGATTATACATATAAAGCTTTATCATTTTTACAAGATAACAAAGTGATTGCGAATGTTGCTGCATTTTCACTTCCGCTTTTAATGAATGGTGAAAAAATAAATGCAGTGGGTATTCAATCGGTAATGACACATCCGAATCATCGTCGACAAGGGTTAATGAAACAATTGTTTAGTAAGATGATAGAAGAAATTGATGAGCAATGTGAGTGTGCGCTTTTATTTACTGAAAATCCAGAACTATATAAACCATTTGGTTTTCAAATTGTGCAAGAATATTTGATGAAAGTATCATACGAAAACAAGAGTGATAAAGATTCTCAACTTAAAAAGTTAGATTTTTATAATGAAGAGGATAGACAATTAATACATGAGATGATTGAAAATGGCCAAAGGCTTTCTAATACATTTTCAACGTTAAATTACCGCTCTTCGTTTTATTTAAATATGTATGATTCAACATGGAATGAAAACCTATATTATTCAGAGAAATTAGATACGTTGATTGTTTTTACAATAGAAAATCAAAAACTAAAATTATATGGAGTGTTTGCTCCGGTACTTCCGATTTTAGATGAATTATGTGAGGAAATCTCTGGGGAATTTAAGGAGATTGAATTTTATTTTTGCCCAGATCAATTAGGAATTGATGATGTACAATATACAGAATTACAGACTAGTAAGTATTTAATGGTTCGAAGTAATAAGGAATTAGATTTTAAAGGTTATAAATTCCCGGTGTTAACCGAGTTTTAAATATTAATTTAATTGCTTTTTTATGGAGGAATTATGAAAACATCATATATACCAAATCATATTGAGCAACTTACCGTAATGAATGTACCTGAATATTACAAACTGGAAGAAAATCATACATTCATTGTCCATTCGAAGGCAGAAACAGATTTTTGGCTGAAAACACATTATGGCTTTGAAATAATGAATGGTCATGTATTTTATAATGAGATTATGACAGATTTTCAGGCTGAAGTTCAGTTACGTATGAATCCAAATGCGACATACGATCAAGCAGGTCTTTTTGTTATGATTTCGGAGAACTGTTGGTTAAAAACTTCTTTAGAATATATCCCTGAGGGGCCATCTCATTTAGGTGCTGTCGTAACGAATAATAGATATTCTGACTGGTCAACGCAAGATTATCCAACTGAAGCAGCTAAGCAACAACTTCGTTTTCGAATTATTCGAAAACGCGGTGATTATTCAATATATGTGAAAATAAGTCAGCGATGGGAACAAATAAGAATCGCTCATTTAATGGAGGATATAGGGAATGAGCCTGTTAAAATAGGCTTTTACACGTGTAGTCCTTCTAAAAATAAAGGATTTGAGACTGAGTTTTTCGATTTTACAATTGAAGAAATATAGATAAAAAACCGCATTCTTTTCATTAAGAATGCGGTTTTTGTATTTGTATATTTATAAAGCACATTTATTGACCGAAAAGTCATTAATGCTTATCATTTAATAATGTTAAATATTAATTTGCATAATATAATAAAAGTAAAGAAGAAATTACAAACTATAGGGTTTAAATAAGGAGGGATATGAATTACTCAGTGGTAATTTCATGGAAAAAGGAGATTATGTATGAAATCATTTCGCAAGCTATTACAGTATTTAAAACCATACATGTTCTTCGCTATTATTGGACCACTATTTATGGTACTTGAGGTTGCGATGGACTTAATTCAACCGACTATTATGCAACATATTATTGATGTTGGGATTGCAAATAGGGATTTGAATTATGTAATAAAAATGGGGCTTCTTATGTTAGGAGCAGCGGCACTTGGGTTAGTTGGAGGACTTGGGTGTATGATGTATTCTACAAAAGCAGCTGTAAATTTCGCTACAGACATACGAAAAGATGTGTTTACAAAAATAGAAACATTTTCTAGTAAAAATCGGGATGCATTTGGAACCGGAAAATTATTAACGATTGTGACAAATGATATTACATCAATTCAATCGGCGATGACGATGACATTACGTGTTCTCGTTCGTGGCCCTTTGTTATTTATCGGAAGTATAATTATTGTTTTTGTAACAGCGCGAGAGTTATTTCCAATATTACTTGTAGTTGTACCAATTTTATTACTGGCGATTATTTTAATTGCAAGTAAAGCGAGTGGAACGTTTAAAAAGGTGCAAGAAGCATTAGATAAAGTGAATACAAAGTTACAAGAAAATTTATCTGGTGTACGTGTTATAAAAGCGTATGTAAGACAAAAATATGAAATTTCTCAGTTTGGAAATGTAAATACTAATTTAACGAAGATAAATATTCGAGCTGTGCAGCTTATTTCCTTAATGATGCCAATTATTATGCTAGTTGTCAGTGGTGGGATTGTCGCAACACTATGGATTGGTGGAGAAAAAGTATTTAATGGAACTCTTCAAGTAGGTGCGATTTTAGCATTTATTAACTATTTGAATATCATTTTAATGGCACTTATGTCTATTAGTATGGTATTTATTCAAATTGCTCGAGCTTTTCCATCTGCGGATCGTGTACAACAAGTCTTAAATACTGAAGTTGATATTATGAACGAAGCTAATGCAATTGAACCTGAGAAAATCGAAGGGAATATTGATTTTAAAGATGTTAGTTATAGTTATACGAAAAATAATGAATACGTTTTAAAAGATATTTCATTCAGCATACGTAAAGGTGAAAAAGTAGGGATTATCGGTTCTACAGGGAGTGGTAAGTCTACTTTAGCTAAACTGTTACCACGTTTATATGATATTGAGCAAGGTGAAATATGTATTGATGGAATAAATGTTAAGATGTACGATTTACAAAAATTGCGTGCTTCAATAGGTTTTGTACCTCAAAAGGCATTGTTGTTCTCAGGAAGTATAGAAGAGAATTTACGTTACGGTAAAGAAGATGCAACACACGATGAATTGGAAACAGCAGCTTCATCTGCGTGTGCGACTGAGTTTATAAACAAGTTGGAAGAATCGTATCATTATAATTTAACACAAGGTGCGACGAATTTATCAGGTGGACAAAAACAACGTGTATCCATTGCGAGAGCGCTTGTGAGAAAACCATCTATTCTTATATTAGATGATTCTACATCAGCAGTTGATGCGAAATCAGAAGCCAACATTCAATCGGCATTAAGAACAGAATATAAAGGAACAACGACATTATTAATTGCTTCTAAAATCTCATCTATAATAGATGCTGATAAAATTCTAGTATTAGATAATGGTGAATTAGTTGGTGATGGTACACATGAACAACTATTAGGACAATGTGAGGTATATCAGGAAATTTATCTTTCCCAAGGTGGTAATTTGCATAAAGAAGGTGGGAAAGAACATGCGTAATTTTCAAGGACAATTTGCTAATAAAGGTGGACGTAACTCGTCTAAGAGTGGAAAAGTTAAAAATACTAAAGGAACTGTAAAACGGATTTGGAACTATATGGGGTATGAAAAGGCTGCTCTAATGTTCGTTATATTTCTAGTATTTGTTACGACATTACTTGGGTTATTAGGTCCATATTTTATGGGAGTAATTATAGATCAATATATTGTACCGAAAGATTTAAACGGTACGGCAAGAATGTGTATGTTACTTATTGCAATTTACGGTGTAACGGTGCTTTTAACATGGTTACAAACGTATGTCATGATTAATGTTGCATTAAAGACAATTCAAAAAATACGACAAGATATATTTGAGAAAATCCAAACGCTTTCTTTACGGTTCTTTGATGTACGTTCTCAAGGTGATTTAATGAGCCGTGTGACAAATGATATTGACAATTTAAATCAAGCGTTGACGCAAAGTGTCGTACAGATTATTTCATCAGCTTTAACCTTTATAGGTGTGACGATTGCGATGTTCTCATTAAATTGGATTTTGGCACTTGTAACTTTAATTACAGTACCTATTATGTTTTTCGTTACAAAAAAACTTGTTGCATATAGTGGTAAAAACTTTGCAAAGCGTCAAAAAGATTTAGGAGAATTAAATGGTTTTATTGAAGAAGCTATAACAGGCGCGGATGTTACAACGTTATACGGGAAAGAAAAAGAAACCGTACAAAATTTCAATAAAATTAATGAACAACTAAGAATTTCAGCAACGAAGGCTGATACATTTTCAGCTTTTATTTTTCCGAGTATGAACTTTATTAATAACTTAGGAATGGGGCTTGTAATTGGGACTGGATCCGTTATGGTATTAAACGGTATGACAACAGTAGGTGTCATTGCGGCGTTTATTAATTATTCTCGTCAATTCTCAAGACCACTAAGTCAATTTGCAACGTTAATGAATACGATTCAAGCGGCAGTTGCGGGTGGAGAACGTGTTTTTGAAATTATGGATGAGGTACCAGAAATTCAAAATAAAAAAGACGCATTCATTGTACAAAATATACAAGGGCATGTTGAACTTGAGAATGTTTCGTTTGGTTATGTGGAAAATAAAACAATTTTAAAAGAAGTAAGTCTTAAGGCACGGCCTGGAGAGACAATTGCTTTAGTTGGTCCAACGGGATCGGGAAAAACAACAATCATAAACTTATTAACTCGATTTTATGATATACAGCAAGGGCAAATTCATATTGATGGAAAAGATATAAAAGATTATGATATCAATTCTTTACGAAGTAAAATAGGAGTAGTTTTACAAGATACGTATTTATTTGCTGGGACAATTATGGATAATATCCGTTATGGACGATTACATGCAAGTGATGAAGAAGTAATCAATGCAGCAAAGGCTGCATCGGCACATTCTTTTATTAAACATTTACCGAAACAATATGAAACAGAGATTGCTTCAGAAGGATCGAATTTAAGTCAAGGACAAAAACAACTTCTTGCAATTGCAAGGGCAATTTTAGCAGATGCAGACATATTAATTCTTGATGAAGCAACATCTAATATTGATACGAGAACAGAATTGCAAATTCAAGCAGGATTAAACAATTTAATGAGAGGTAGAACAAGTTTCGTAATCGCTCATCGACTCAAAACGATTGAAAAGGCAGATCAAATCCTCGTTATAAAGGATGGGAGTATTTTAGAAAGAGGGAATCATGAATCACTCATGGAAGATCGAGGGTTTTACTTTGAATTGTATACGAGTCAGTTTAAAATTTAATAATAATATTTATGTGGTGCGGTTTCTTTAGAAAAGAGAAACCGCATTTTTAATGATTGTAAACATTGCTAAACCCAATGGTCTTTCATTAAATACTTTGACAGTATCACCTTGAATCTCTGGTAAAACATATGAATAGCGTTTTAGGTTGCAAAAATGCAGATTAAACATAGTTAAGTCACAAAAAGGGTAGAATATACAGTTGTTCAGGTATGTAATTTATGTGTTTTTTTAGAATTACGAGTTGTTAGTAAAAACTAGCGGCCTCAGTGACAGATGGTAGAAATAGTTTACGTGGTATTGTAATAATCTCAAGCGCTATCTGAGTTGAATATAGAAGTATTTGAGTTAAATCTAAAGCGAGTGTTAAAAGTATTATGAAGCTTGTAAGAATTACAAAACTACCCCAAAAGAAACTTTTTGAAGTGTTGCGGAAATCTTTTATTAAAGAAAAGAAAGAAAAAAATGCGGTAAAAATGAGAATGAAAACTTTATACTTATCAGCCATTATAAACCTCCAAAAGAACAGTAATTTATATTATACCGTATTTTTCAGTATTATTATAAATAGATTTTAAAGTGAGTATTACAAAAAAGAAAACCACAACTAATGTTTTAAGTTGTGGTTTTCTTTTTGAGTACTTTGTTTTAGAAGATAGATAATCTAGAATTGAAAAAACTTTAAAGGGATTACCATACTTTATTTTCAATCCAGCATCAGGTGCTCAATGAAACGGTATGAAAGGTTATAGGCTGGTAATACGAGAATAAATAAGGGCAGATCTGTGTGCAGCAATATTCCCATATCAAAGTTCTACTAGAGAAAAGTAGTTAGTTAAGGGCAGTATGTGAATAAAAAAAGATGGGTGTGGAAACTAAATATTTATGACATTAAGGACAAAAATCAGGAAATATAGATTGGTATGAAAAAGTACAAAAATCTAAAATTAGAATGAGCATTGAACTAGTGTATAACGATTGAAACGGCACTGAAGACTAATAAAACGGCCATAATGATGTTAAATAATTGGTTATGTTTTATTAATAGTTTTTGGAATATTGAACCAAATAAACTCCAACTGCATGTACTCATTAAACCGACTATACCTAGAAATAATGAAAAAAGTAGAAAACTTGAATATGAATTGTAGTAAGGGAGTATGAAAGTCGATACTACAGTCAGTCCGAATAATATCCCTTTAGGGTTAACGAATTGAAGAGAAATCCCCACTGTAAATAAGTTTTTATTATCTTTTTCACTGGGATTCGTACTCCCTTTACTAGTGAGTATTTTAAAAGCTAAATATAACATGTATGTTACACCTAAAACTTTTAAAGGGAATTCGATTATGGGTAAGATATTAAGTAGTACTACATTAAAGAAACTACATAAAAAAGTGAGGATGAAAAAGCCGAAAGCTACTCCATAGCAAAATTGCATACTCCTCTTTAACCCGTGTTGATTGGCGTATGTCATAGCTAAAAAATTGTTAGGTCCGGGTGTGAAGCTACTTATAAAAACAAATAATAAAAAAGAAAATATAGGCATTTCAAAACCCCCTCATTATTTTTTGTGTGTTATAATGACCGAAAAGAACAATATAACGTGTGCTTTTTATTATACATAACGGTCGTTATACTGTATATAGTGTGGGGGTGTTTTTTATGGAAGAAATTCAACTTATTCTAGCGAAAAATTTAAAAACAATACGAGAAAAAGAAAAATTAAGTTTAGAAAAGGTTTCTCAATTAACAGGAGTGAGTAAAACGATGATTGGACAAATTGAAAGAGGAGAATCAAGTCCGACACTAACAACAATATGGAAAATTGCTAATGGATTGAAAGTGTCTTTTACTTCTTTAATCAATAATCCACAACCTGATACAAAAGTTGTTTTACGGGATGATGTTCAAGTATTGTCTGAAGATAATGGGAAATATAAAGTGTATCCATCTTTTCCTTTTCAAGATGATAGACATTTTGAAATGTATACAGTTGAAATAGAAACAGAAGGGGAACTAAGTTCAGAAGGGCATAAAGAAGGAGCAGAGGAATTTATAACGGTATTTGAAGGAGAATTGACAATAAAAGTGAATAATTGTCAGTATAAATTAAATAGTGGAGATTCCATTCGTTTTAAGGCCGATAGATCACACTCTTATCATAATTTAGGGGAATCGTTGACTCGGTTAAGCATGACAATTTATTACCCAGCTACATAAGTGTGCATTTATATATATAAGATAAAAGATAAAACCATCTATACAAGGTGGTTTTTATTTTGTGTTAAATTACAAAAAAAAGACACTCGTTTGAGTGTCAACATAGTATTGCTCTCGCGTATAGGATTGGAGTACGTTTCTCAAATACGTATTGAGAGATGGTTCGTAAAGGAGAAACTGTCTTCTTATTTAATGTAACATCGGTAAGGGTGAGTGTAAATTGATAATATATATACGGAAAATTTAGTATAGATAGTTTCTACTATTAATATAGTGCAATTTGTTCTGTGTTACGTAATCAACGCCATGAAATAATTGGTGGCTCTTATTATTATGACAGACTTGGTATTTAATAATGTGTATTAGAAAAAGAATGAATCATTTTTTAATCGATTCGTATAATTGTTAGAGAGGCACCTGTTGAACCACCTCCAACTAAATTAACAATGGATAATATACCGAATAATTGAAGTGAAATTGTATTACCAGCAATTAAATTAGTAATTAAATTATTATTATAATTTGAAGTTGATATAGCGGGAGAAAAAACAGAGCCAGAAAGTGGAGTAGAAGCGTTTAATAGTAACCTTGTTCCAGCAAGTAGAGAAGTTGTCGTATTAACTTGATAGGCTAAATGATATCTTCCGGTTACAGGAATTGTAAATACATCGTTTGAAGCGTTAACTGTAAAATTACTGAGGCTTTGGTTATTAGAAAGTGGAATATTAGTTCCACCTAATATAACTGAGATGGGACCACCTAATGTATTATTAGCGAACATAGAGTTTGTTGTAACTACTGACCCAGTACTGCCGGTAGGTCCAGTACTGCCAGTAAGTCCAGTACTGCCGGTAGGCCCAGTATTCCCAGTAGGCCCTGTAAGTCTGTATGGAAGAATTATTTCAAGAGCCATTGATAGTAGTTCTTCTTTTATTTTTTCATTTTTATCTTGCATATAAATCACCTCATTTTTAAATTAGAACCGAATAAGTGTAGTATTTTTAGAATGGAACTATCATTTTATTCTATTAATAGAAGTAGTTTATAGTAACGGTAAAATGTTTAATAAATATATGAATCATTTGGAAAGAAAAAGAGTAGTTATGAAGTTATTCCTTAATAATAGAGCCATAATAATGTATGTTAGTTAAAAATATGTGGAATGAGGTTTTGAATTGAAGCGGAATGATAAATTATCAATGAATAAAGGTAGGATAGGACCTGAGAATATTGGCCCTACATTTCCAGCTCTTCCACCAATTTATGTTCCGACTGGAAGTACAGGGCCAACAGGAGCAACAGGAGCAACAGGAGCAACAGGAGCAACAGGAGGAACAGGAGCAACAGGAGCAACAGGAGCAACAGGAGCAACAGGAGCAACAGGAGGAAGAGGAGCAACAGGCGGAACAGCAGGCACGGGGCAAGC
>NZ_JAEHCA010000023.1:0-71251 GCF_016483345.1 Bacillus cereus group sp. N24 | reverse complement strand
AATAAATTAGAGTTCGATAGAACTCTTTACTTAGGAATCCCCCTCTTCTAAACGAAGTGAAAGTGGGGGTAGTTCAATGTTTATTTTCACTAATTCTCCATAATTGAATCTTAGCCAAATTAATATTCCTATAACCTATCCCTAGAAACCTGTATAAAATTAAATGGTTTAAGTACAGAAGAAATAGGTACATTACTTCTAATATGAATTAGAAACTGAAATCTGTTTGTTTATTATCCATATGTACGAATTCCATTGCTATCAAGCTAATATTTTGAAGCATCCCCAAAACAAAAAAATTGTATATTTTTATGTGGAGATGCCAATTTTCTCGTTTTGGGGTATTTACTTTCTTAAGTTGATGGGCATGTGGTTTTAGGCTTATCACGAAATTGCGTCAATTCAAATAGTTGCACAAAAACGAAACCTTTCTGACTGGGAATTAAAGGACATCTACCGGAAAAGGCTAAAGCCTCAGTTAAAATGAAGTTGAATACTGGAGAATAAAGCCACTAAAAAAAAGAATGCCCTTTTTGTTATTTAAAAGAGCATTCTTTTTTATAAGATAAGCGTACAAAGGTTTAAAGAATTTCTTGTTATGAGAGTTAGTTTTTGGATCTTTATGTTTCTCATCTATGGCGAAAGCCTGTTACAATAGAACTAAGTCAAATATGAAATACCCTTAGGCAGCTCTCATAGGTATAAAATCTATGGGGGATTTTTCATTACAGTTATTTTGAAATTTTTGTACCATAACCGTTAATATCTTATTTTCAAAATTTATAGTGTAACAACGTTCGTACATATTTTAGACACTTCAGGGTCATGAGTAACAATTAGAATTGTTTTTCCTTCGTTATTTAATGACTTTAATATACTAAGCACCTGATCCCGATTCACTTCATCTAATGATCCAGTTGGCTCATCTGCTAGGATGATATCATTCTTTTTTAACATGAGCCTAGCTAATGCTATTCTTTGTTGTTCTCCACCACTAAGTTGATAAATTTTACTGTTTAATTTGTCTAGTAGCCCAACTTTTTCTAGAACTTCTTTTTTCTTGTCATCTTTATTAGATAACTTAACATATTCTAGTGCTACATCTAAATTTTTGCTCACAGTCTCATTATCAATTAATGCATAATTTTGAAAGAGATAGCCTATTGTATATCTAAAAAGCTCGATTTGCTTTTTCTCGCTCTTCCAAGCATTTTCTATTCCTTGTATGATTACATCTCCAGAGTCTGGTTCTTCTAAAAGACCTACTATATTTAATAGCGTTGATTTTCCGGTTCCACTTTGACCCGTAATAGCCATCATTTCTCCTTTATTTACAACCAAATTAAAATTATCAAGCACTTGTTTATTTTCATATTTCTTAGATATATTTTTTAGCTCAATTTCCACTTGAACTACGCTCCTTTTAATACGTCCTTATTTTTCTTCTTTTCTACAAATCGAATGATGAAATAAACAATTAATAATTCAACTAACCAATAAGTTGGAATTATAAGTGAAATAATTGTATAAGTTGCTAATTTAAATGTTAATGCACCTAAATAAATTATTAACCAAAAAAGACTTAAGAGAAAACAGATTTTACTGTGTCGCTTATAAAAATCAAAGCCATTGATTCTTTGAACGGCATGAATAAATTTATTTCTTTCTAAATAATTTAAAATTGTAAAACAAGTAATAATAATCTCTATGCTAAGTAATAATGTTACAAAAAGAAGAGTAAATTGAAGTTCGCTTTTTAATTTAAAGAGATAATCATCTACAATACTATATAATGACGGCGTTGTAAGAATGATATCTTGAAGACCTGCGATTTTAATGTCTTCTTTTAATTCTTTATAAGGCTGGCTTGGATTATCTACTTTTGGGAAAAAATAACGCCCAGTTAAATAACTTAAATAGCTGTCTCCACCCATATTTTCTGAGTTAACAACAATCAATATAGCGCCATTGCTATAATTTTGGTTTTTAACCTCTAGCATAGGATTATACAAAAAATGTTTTTGGTTATCTTGGATATAGGTAAGTTTAATTTCAACCTGTTTATGTGGTTCAATTTTTTCTCCTATGCTTTCCTTATGTTTATCTTCATCAATAAACCTTGTGAATTGATACCATTCTTTATACATTTTTAAAATATCAGCTTCATTGCTGCGATATTTATTGGGAACTAATATAACTAAATAATCACCATAATCAGCATCGATATTGATTTTTTTACCATTCAAATCATAAACTGGATTATCATGTAAATAATTAGAATTCACTTGAAGGGTGTTACCGCCGTGAGGATCATACTCTTTAACATCTCCTATAGTATTGTTTAAAGAATTGTTATACTCTAACTGTTTTTTGTACGTTATGCCATCTGATGGTTTTATAAGCAAAGCCCCTTTTTGGTTAGTTATTCCAAATAGTTTCTTACTTTTAATTCCAGTTTCATATTCCCAGTTTGTGCGGTCGCCTATAATATTACTTTGATATTCATAAAAACTATAATTTTTTGTTGTATCCCATTGTTCCTGGTTAGAGTTTTGTACAGTTAGATCTTGATAATAATTTATAAGATTAAAAGAAAAGATAATTAGAAAAATCGAAAAGATAAACTTTGAACTATAATTTAAAAATTGAACTAGTTTTAATGGTTTTTTATTTTTTAATAGTTCCATAATTTTTATATGATATATCATTAAAGAAGGAAGTAGGCTAACTAGAATAGAAATACCTGAAAAAATTAATTGCCACACAATCCATGTACTACCAAAATCTAAGAATTTACTCATCCCATTATAAAAAAACAAGTATATTACTTGTCCTATAATAACTACCATTAAGGATAACGTATGAATTTGAATACTTTCTTTTAATAGATGCTTAAAAATCAGTTCTCTATCCGTATATCCAAACAGTTTTCTAATTGCCAAACTTTTATAATTTAATAATATATAATATAAAAAACTCAGGAAGATGAGTAACAGAACTATAGTAAGAACTATAATAAAGTACTTATCAACTCCCTGATTTTCTAGGATGTTCATAGCACCTGCTCGTTCTGACTCTTCCGTTTTGAATCCGATTTCGGTATTTAATTTCTCTTTTACCTTTTGAACAACGTTTGGATTGTTACTATCAACAAAATAAGCGCCTCTCAAATTTTCATCTTTTGCCGCTTCTATAGGTTTAATTTCTACCATAAGTTCAGGTGAAAATATGTTTATTTTTCCAACCTGCTCTTTATCTTTCGTATCTCTTGATGACAAATAACTTGCTACGGAATGATCTTGATTGAATATCTTTCCCCATTCTAGTGGATATTTTTGTTTGAATTGTGTTTCATCCCCTATAGCTGCATAGATAATTACTTTTTGTTTTTTTGAAGTTTTAATCGGTTTATATGATAATTTATAGATGTTGATTTTTTCCTTTTTGGATAAATCCTCAATCTTTCTCAGTTTATCTTCCGGACGTTCATCTTTATTCAATTCAACCACTTGAATTCCATTTCTATCAGAAAAATTAATATTTACCATTTCTCTTTTTTCAAAGTGCTTAGTAAATACAAATGAAGATACAGCATAGGCTACAAGTACTAATGTAATTAATATTTTTTTCATACCAGTCTCCATTTTCCGTATCCTATTTTCATTTAAAATTCAAATGAAGATAGAATACTCTTTGTCTTCAAATATTAACAAAAATAATTTACTTATCTATATGTATTTAAGTGACATAAAATAGAATCCTAGAACATGCAGGTAATAACCCACGTGTTCTAGGATTTTTCTTACTTTTTATTTAACAGACCAATAGGATTCATCTACACCAGCTGTATCAGGTGCACTTGCATATGAAGTGTAACCTGGGTTCGTCCATGGAGAACTATAATAATATTGTCCGATTACTGAAGATTTGTGAACTTTGCTTCCGTGGTAATAATTTGACCAAACTGAACCACCACCAGTTCCATAATTCCATGTTCCCCCCCCTACATATTGTGTTGCAGCAAATGCTGCTGTTGCTCCTGAACCAAGTATTGCAGCACTTAATACTAATGAACTTACAGTTTTTTTCAATTTCAATGTTTTTTCCCCCTTTAACATCTAATTAATTTATTTAGATATTGCAGACTGACTACCTTTTTATTTTTAAACAACCGCATTAAAAAATAAATATATAGAACAGAATACAATAAACTAACAAATAGGAAGTAAATAAGGTAAGGATACTCAAATGAAAAAATAATTCAATTAAAAATAGGGTGGGAAATATTAACTTCAAATCGTTTTTTTAAATATTATCACAGTTTTTTTCAAGAAAGACATATTCAAAATTTTTTAAATAAAATTCTGAATTTTCTGTGATTATTTGATATAAAAATAGTGATGCTTAAAAATAAAATTTTCAATCAAGTAAATATTTACAAATATAGAGGGGAGTAATTGGAAAGTGTTTTAAATAATACAATTTAAAAAATAGACATTTTCAATTTTTTGTTACCATGGAATCGTATGGCATGCAATCTAAAAAAAATTTGTGGTAAGTGTGAGAAATCACTTTGTTTAATACGTTATATAAGGTATAAGAAATTGTCTATCCATTATTAACGTTACATATTACAAATGAAATATTTCTATAATATGTAAATAATAATTTTTTACTAAATACGCCTTAGATTCACTTTCTTAATTGCATAAAAAATTAAAATAAGAAAGAATTTAGGAGGTGGGATAGTATGAAAGATATTTATGAACTATTACAAGAGATCCATATAAACCTAACTGAATTTGAAGAAAGAAAATGTAGTGAGGTAGAAAAAGAGAAAGTAAAAGGTTTTGTAAAAGAGTTAATTAAAAAGAAGGAAGACTGAAAATGTTTATAACGCAAGTATCAATCTAAAGAATGAAGCGATAAGGCTTCTAACCGCAAGGACTGTGGAGATAGCCTCCTAACTCTTTACTTAGGAATCCCCCTCTTCTAAAAGAAGTGAAAGTGGGGGTAGTTTAATCATAAGGAGTCATTGACGTATTTGAAACATGAAAATTAATTGTATTAACTTTAAATAACAGCACGGTATTAGTACATCCATTGACCTTTAATTTTTACATACGTCTCATCAATCCGCTAAGAATCCTTGATTGACTTAGAGGGTTCTGGAACAAAGATTATTATTTTTTACTTACAATTAGTAGATTTGTAATCTAGTAGTATTTCAACAATGGAATTAATAGTTTTGTTTTGGGCACTATAGTAGACTTCTAATCCTTTTCTATCATTTCTAATTAATTTTTGAGATTTCATCTTTGCTAAATGCTGTGAAACAGTAGATTGTGGGATACCCAGTATACCTACAATTTGTGTTACATTACATGCCCCTCTTATAATTAATTGTTTCAAAATTTCAATTCTTACTGGATGAGCTAATGCCTTAAAAACTTCTGCGTCTTTTTCATAATTTAACAAACTAAACATCTCCTTTTGAATCGATATATATTTATAATATTAATAATTTATTCTGCATCATCTTTTTGATTTAATTAGTTTTTTATTTTTCAACATACCCTGGTATGCTTGAGACACTCTTATTCTCTTTTTTTTACTTCCTTTAATTCATCTGAAAATGTTGCATTTGGCTTTTTCATATAATACATAATTCTAAAATCATATTTGATGGTTTCTAACCATATGCTTGTACTTAGGTATCTTGTCTTAACCAAATCAGCGATTTCTAGTAGCAGAAATTGACCTTTACCAAGGAATTGATTCCCTTCATGTACTTTCGCAAGAATCTTTTTTGGGCTAGGCCAGAAATTCCAATAGTTAATAGCGATTGTGTAAATCCTAAACCTAATGTATCGACTTGTTTGATACATATTAACTATTCACCAGAACCACATGTAACTAATTTTTTTTAAAGAATATTTTTCTATAAAAAACTGCAACTCTACTTGTTAGTTATGTCTAACAAGTAGAGTTGCAGTTCACCAATTAGGTTATAGTTTACTTGCTATTTAGACACGTACAGCTGTACCGCTTACTGCAACCATTAGCATTCCATCACGAACAACTTCGTAGTCTACATCGATACCAACAATTGCATTTGCTCCTTTTTGCGTTGCAAGTTGTTTCATTTCTTCCATGGCAATGTCACGAGCTTCTTTTAATTTACTTTCATAAGCACCAGAACGGCCACCTACAACGTCACGAACAGAAGCGAAGATGTCGCGTACGATATTTGCACCCATAATTGCTTCACCGTTTACGATGTCTATATACTCAATAATTTCTTTACCCTGAATAGTATTAGTTGTTGTTACGATCATTATTAACACACTCCTATAATTTTTAAAAAGTTATTGTTGATTGCTATAATCCTATTATTAAATTTAAAAGCTAAATTAACTATCTAATAACGTTACATAAAGATGACAGTTCTGTAAGGGTGAAAGAAAACAAACTATCCACAAAAAACTTGTTTTCTTAACACTAATATTAAAATGCTTTCAATAGTAAAAATAGTTTTTGTAAGTTTTGTAAATACTTTTGTAATTAAAAAATGTATAAGCGAATCGATTTCCTGCCAAATTAGTTGCAATGTTTGTTTTCGTTCCATCTATATCCTTTTCCTCGTACCGTAAGGAGAAACTCAGGATTAGAAGGACTAGTTTCGATTTTCTGACGAAGACGATTGATATTCACATCGATGACTTTTGTATTACCTACACAATTTATGCCCCATATTTTATTTAAGAGTTCATTACGTGAAATTGGTTTCATGGAATTTTCCATTAAATATCGTAAAATAATATGCTCTGTTGGAGTTAAATCAATTACTATCTCATTCCTATATAATTCTCCTAGCAGAAGATTTAATTGAAATGGCCCCGAATGAATCAATTCCAAATCCTTTTTATTTTTTTGAATTCTTCTTAGCAATGATTGTACACGTGCTACTAATTCAATTATACTAAATGGCTTTTTAATATAATCATCTGCCCCAATTGTCAAACCGTGTACCTGATCTTTCTCTTGAACAAGTGCCGTTAATATAATAATACCTATATCTTCATTGTTTTTTCGTATGCTTTTGCATACCCGAAATCCATCTATTCCTGGTAACATAACATCAAGTATTACAATATCAACATTATTCTGTTCTAAAAGCTCAAGAGCTTTTTCACCTGTATCGGTTTCTAAAACATTGAAACCAGCACGCTTCATATTCAATGTAATAAAACTACGGATGGTTATATCATTTTCTAATACTAAAATTGTTGTCATAATCACCGCTCCTTTACTCTTGTTGATAAACGGCTATTGGTTTGATATAAGTTCTAAGATTCTGGTAGTTTATTTTCTAAAAATTGTATATACATGAGCTCTTTTTTATATGTATCAACTCCTAGGAGTCACTATATATGTCCATCAACTTAAAAATCTAGTAAAAAAACGGTCATCCTTTCTATTTAGTCTTTTAGAAAGAATAACGTGGAGCTAGTAAAGATTCTTAAGTTGGTGGACATGGAGTGGTATCCCTAGTTTATTCGCCTTATATTAATTAGGTGATAGGACTATTTCGTCCTTAATCTCATGCTCCTGTCAACTCTAGCACCACATAATTTATTACGTGAAAACGAAATGTTTTTCATCGTTTGCTCTTAAATTCCCACGTTTTTATATACACCTCAAAACGCTTTGACTAGATAATACAAGTTCTCTTCTGATTCACCTGAATAAAGTTGAGCCTCTTGAAACTCCCCAATCGATTAGCTGATTAATGATGCGCCGTTTTTTTCTTTCTACATGATAGATGTGCTGTTCTAGTTTTTTGGGACCTTTTGCATGCTTTCAAGAAATTAATTCTTGAGTTGCCATTTCTACAAACTGAATATCAGACTCTACAAGGTATTGAATATATGCCGTTTTCGCTTTCATATATTCATCTTCATTTTTCCATCTGTGATGGCTGCCGTCGTAAAGTATAAAAAAGGAGTCGCTTCTCAACGGACTTATCAATTTATTCATTTCACTATTCAGATTAAATATTTCTTTTGCTTTTTTATGTGCCTGTAACACTTTGTCTTTCGAACATCCGCCTACAAGCAAATAATGTGGAGTGATTAAACTCATTTTGTTATTTCCCCTCTCTATTGCCCTCATATACGATCCAGAAAGGATAGGAACAAAGAGCACGCATTGAATCTTTACGAGTTAACATGATTTAAAAAGCATGAAAGGAAGGATAATCTCAAATGGCTAGTGATATATTCTAAAAAGCTGTCCTTCTTCTCACTTTGTACAACAAATACCTTAAGTTCGGATAAATGAGCTTGTTCTTTATACTTAGCTTTAATATAAAAGATGGTTCCACTTAAAAATGATTATGTAGTTCTCCCCCACATGAATCCAACAGTTTCATGAAGCATTTGCTTTGTCATTTCCATTGTGAATTCTTGGGCCTGCTTTTTCGAATGAATATCTACAATTCCATTCGAAGCAATCATTTCTTTCACCCTTTCGTAGTTATGGCGTTTTCATATAACTAAATACAATACAACTAACCAAAATGGCATTACCATTAAAAATCCATTTCTAATCCCTATTGCAAAAGCCAACGGATCAACATTACAGTATGACGTTGCCTCTTTTTTAACTCGCTGCAACATCTTTTTTTGGGTGGGAAGGCTCATAGTGAATCTCCTTATCTTTCAATCTATTTTCGTTTTCCATAACAAACTAACACCAAAACAGGCTATACAATAAATCACAATGAATTTCATAAAAATTTCTATAATTGCATCCGTCATGCCCCATTCTCCTCTCCCAAGGCCTGTAATACACAAGCTATAATTAGCAAATTAAGAATTAATAATAAGCTCCCTATATTTCGGCATTTTCTAAGCATCGGCATTCTCTCCTCATAATTAACGTTTATTTTAGAAAAAAACCAAGCTAAGAATATTAAGAGAAGAAAAGAGCCCAATTTACCTCGTTATGAGCAAATCGGCTCTTTAATATTCAAATCACATAAGCAATGTAAACTTACTGGGTGTAATCTCCCAAACTTATATTCTCCTAAGAAATTAATATCTTCTTAGCCTAAAGGCGAATATCTTACGCTAGGGATCTTTTTATTTAAGAAGCTTGTTTTTTTCAAAATGCTGGCGGTATCCCCAAAAAGTACATAATATCCTCGAATGATATTAATATAATCTCCATACAATATCAATTCTTTTTTTATAAAAATTATAAAAAAAGAATTGATATTGGTTTTTTCATGACATTTATCGACAAATTATTTACTTTTATCAATTATCAATTTATAATAATTACAACTTAATATACATACTACATAACATGAAATAATTACTTAGTTGAGCATATAGTTCCCACTGGAGGGGTTTCAAAAAAATTCTAAAATGATAGACGAGTACTCATGCGGATTAATTTATATAAATATAAGGAGAATGGAACAGCAGAAAAGATGTGTGATTAGTATGCTCTAGTTTAGAAGATTACTAATCGGTTGGATAATTTTGGATGATAAAACAGAGTCATGGATTTTTTGCAGAGTATTTTAGGTTGGCTATGGTAAATATACAAGGTATATTTATAGATTGATTCGCGGGCCCTATCTCAAAAAATGAAATAAAAACGATTTTTAATTATTGACAAGAAATAAAACTAAATATATATTAAATTAAAATAATTATTACAAAAAAATTATTATCGTTTATAAATAGGAGGTTCCACTTCATGAATCCAAATAATCGCTTAACAACAAACCAAGGTGCTCCAGTTGGAGATAACCAAAATTCTCGTACAGCTGGTCGCCGTGGGTCGGTATTATTAGAAGACTATCATTTAGTAGAAAAGCTTGCTCATTTTGATCGTGAACGTATTCCAGAGCGTGTTGTACATGCACGTGGTGCAGGTGCTCACGGTGTATTTGTAACTAAAAACAGTATGAAGCAATATACGAAGGCAGCATTTTTACAAAATGAAGGAACTGAAACGCCTGTATTCGTTCGTTTCTCAACAGTTATTCATGGCCAAGGCTCTCCAGAGACAGCACGTGATCCGCGTGGGTTCGCTGTTAAATTTTATACAGAAGAAGGAAACTACGATATCGTAGGTAACCATTTACCAGTTTTCTTCATTCGTGATGCAATTAAATTCCCTGACATGGTGCATTCTTTAAAGCCAGCACCTGATACAAATATTCAAACGCCAGATCGTTATTGGGATTTTATGACGTTAACACCAGAATCTACTCATATGATGACATGGGTATTTTCTGATTATGGTACACCAGCAAACTATCGTGAAATGGAAGGTTTCGGCGTCCATTCATTTAAATGGATTAATGCAAAAGGTAAAATTGTTTACATTAAATATCATTGGAAACCACAGCAGGGTGTACGAAATTTAAGTGCAAAAGAAGTGGAACAAGTACAAGGTAAAGATTTCAATCATGCAACTCGCGATTTATTCGATGCGATTGAAAAAGGAAATCATCCAAAATGGAATCTATACGTACAAGTGATGCAATTAGATCAAATGGATTCTTTAGATTTCGACCCATTAGATCCAACAAAAGTATGGCCAGAAGATTGTTTCCCACTCATTGAAGTAGGGACAATGACACTAAATCGTAACCCACAAAACTTTTTTGCGGAAGTAGAGCAAGTGGCCTTTACACCAAGTGCAACTATACCTGGTATTGAACCATCTGAAGATAAACTATTACAAGGTCGTTTATTCTCTTACCCAGATACACAGCGTTACCGACTTGGTGCAAATTATTTACAAATCCCTGTAAACTGCCCATACGCAACTGTTCGTAATCAACAACGTGATGGTGCGATGCAAGTAAATCAAAACCCATCTACAATAAACTATGAACCGAGCCGCCATACTGAAAATCCAGTTGAAGACCCAACATACCGCGATTCAACTATGAGAGTAGGAGGCTATGTATCTCGTGAAAAAAATGAGAAACCGAACGACTTCAAACAAGCCGGTGAGCGTTATCGTTCATTCTCTAAAGAAGAGCAAGACAACTTAATTGCAAACTTAACTAATGACTTGAAAGACGTAAATGAGCGTACGAAACTACTAGCTATTTGTAACTTCTTCCGTGCGGATCGCGAATATGGTATTCGCTTAGCAGAAGCATTAAATGTTGATATTTCATCGTATGTAGGAATTTCTACAAAATAATAACATGCTTAAATTTATTTTACTCTCAAATTTAACTTACAATATGTAAGAAAAGAAGTTGTCTCAAAAATTCGTTGAAAAACGACTTTTTAGGGACAACTTCTTTTTTTAGTTCTCTTCAACAATAGATAGGATTATTAATATTTGTTCATACAATTTATGCAGTATTTCCAAATTATTATTTTGTTTTTGCTAATCCTACAATTGCAATGCAGACATATAGGTAACATATATTGGCTGTATTTTCTTATTATCGTTATAGCAAGGTTCTACACGCTTCCCTATGGATATATTTTCATTTAGGGAATCTTGGCGAAAAACTAATGTATACTTAATCTTTATAAGAATAAATATTGAAAAACAGATAGTTAATCAATTTTAATTATGTAAAAAATACATACCTATAAACAGTATTAATAATGGCTTAATACTTCTCGTCATGAAATACCTAATATCTTGAAGAGAGATTTCAAGGCATCTGATGTTGAGGAGGATAATTTGTGGGTATGCAAGGGAGATTAATTTGCTTTATAGAATAGGTAAATAAGATAGAATAATAGATTATGAAAGAGCCCTTAGGAGATAGGGACTCCTTAGGGCTCGCCTAATCACATGAATTGATTAGGAGGAATATAAACATTTTAACATATTGCTGATTCAGTTGAAGGTAACAAAAAAATTACAGAATTTACGATACGAGAAAGCCCACGCAGGACTCTAGTCCTTTCTTTAGACGTGGGAGTGTCAATCTCTCCATTGTTTCAATTTGAACTCCTGATTCAGTCTTACTTTTATTAAATACACTGAGGTACGACTATTTTAGTACCTTTTTAAATTTGCAACCAAAAGTAATTACCATACCTACAAGAACCATTAATATGCCTATTGCTGCACTGTTCTTTGTAGTTGTACCTGCTTTTGGAAGCTCTTTATACGTATCTTCTTTTTCATCAGAATTACTGTTGTTAGAGATATTATTAATACCATTTTCTTTATCTTTCACTACCACTTTTTGTATTGTAATTACCTCATTACTACCAGAGTCACGACCAAGGAATTTTACCTCGGAAGTACCCGTTTTAAATATATCTATCTCACCAAAATGTCTTACTTTATCAGTAATATCACCATCTTTTTTATCAATAGCATTAACCCCAAATATTGGTGAGAATTTGTCTCCTACATTCATATTCACTTCAGTAGGTACATTTAACTCAGGCTCTTGAATCTCAATAGGTTTTTCTTTTTCTTTAACTGTTACAGTTTGTAT
Source organism: Bacillus cereus group sp. N24 (assembly GCF_016483345.1). NCBI lineage: Bacteria > Bacillati > Bacillota > Bacilli > Caryophanales > Bacillaceae > Bacillus > Bacillus cereus group sp. N24. The sequence continues at coordinate 58,743 of NZ_JAEHCA010000023.1, read as the reverse complement.
TTGAGTTGCCAAATGACCTGCAGAATCTTTAACTGTGTATTTAATCGTGTAAGTACCAGGTGTATTTGTATCTACTTTACCTTCATATTTTACTTCTGATGTAAGGTCAACATCTTCTTTATCAGTAGCACTTACATCTCTCATTGGATCGAATTTATCCCCTTCCGAAATTGTAGTTTCTGAGGGTACTTTTAGTAATGGCGCCTCATCTTTTATTTCTTCTTTCTCTTTAACCGTAACCGTTTGTTTCGCGTTTACTTTATGATTTTTAGAGTCTTTAACTGTGTAAGTTAACTCGTAAGTGCCTGCTTTAGAGGTATCTACTTTACCGTCAACTGTTATTTTATTAGTAAGGTCTCCGTCTTCCTTATCAGTAGCAGACACTCCTGACATTGGGTCGAATGAATTACCTATATTAACTGTCGCTCCAACAGGTACTGTAAAATTCGGTTCCATATCTGGAATTTCTTCTACGATTACAGGTTTAGAATCTGTGGCTTCCCAAATAGGTGCGGTTAATATCGGATAGTTCAAAGCTTCTATTTTTTGTCGCGTTTCTTGCGATGCTTTCAGTCCCCATTGATCAAAAAACAGGAGTACATTTTGTTTCGCTACTTTGGATGTATTGTAAATAAATGCTTGAATTTTCTCTTCATCCGTTTTTGGAAGTTGATCCTTTGGTAACTCTCGATATAGTTTGTGAAGATTCGGATAAAAATCCTCACCATATGCGAGATGAAGTTGCCAAAGCATAACAAGTTTCACAAACAAGTCATTTATATTTTTATATTCTTTATCTGTTTGCTTTAAGTATACAAAGGCTTTATCGTAATCACCGGATTTTTCTAAACGCGTCGGTTGATTCGGGAATAATCGCTTTTGTGCAGCTAAAGAATATAGATTAACAGTTACTTCACCCATCCCTCTTAAATCATTCCACGTCCATGGGTATTGTTGTCTTGCATGTCCCGCTTCGTGCATTTGTCCCCATCCAAATTTATTTACATTTAAAGCACTTTCAATTGCGTTACCAGCAGTAGTAAATGCAGCTCCATCTAGACTTGCATACATGCCCCATGTTGGTTTGTTAGGATTTTCTATAAAGGACCAAATACGTTCAGTCGAACGATGTAAAGGATTAGGATCTGTTTCAGATAATCCAGATATTTTATCTTGCGCTCGAATCATTTCATCATATGTTTCTAATAACGGGATAGGATCTTGATTCACTAGATGCTTCTTAGCGCTATCTTGAGTAACCGTAAGCACTGCTTTCTTTGATTTTAATTGAACAGCATGTGCATTTGGATACTTGTCCATCATCGCAATCCAGTCTGCTTTCGTATGCTTTCCTAATTCAAAGAACGGGACATGGCTCCCGCCTTGTGTGACTTTCACCTTAACTGTTCCTGTAGTTTGATTATTATCAAGTCCTAATAACCCACCATTTGGAGAGGAAATCTTATTCGTACCAGGAGAAAGTTTAATTTCTTTTCCCCATTCTTTATCATAGCCATGTGTTCCAATAATTGCTCTAATCTTATTCGTTCCTAATACTTCAACTGTAACTTCTTCATTCGGTTGTATATAAATTCCAGTTGGTATATAGGTTTTTTGTTCACTTCTTCTCTCTCTTGTTGCTTCATCCTGATAGCTTCCTGTAGCTGGTAGGTCAAACTCCCTTAGTTCATATTGATTTGTAGTTGGTTGATTAACTGTTTCAGCGTGTACATTTAAATTGTTTGTTATAATAGGTGTAAATAATGTAGTTGTCAAAATAACAGATGTCGCAAGTACTTTCATCGGTTTTTGAAATATATAATGATTCCTTTTCTTCATATAAATAATCCTTTCTTTTTCAATTTTTTCTGTTAAAATCCTTTTGTTGAACGAATGTAATTAATTCCGATCTCCTGGCGAGTTTATATTTCTGAAATTTCAGAAATATAAACTCGAAAATCTTTCTATTGTTTAATAAATATAAAACATACTAGAAAAAAGAAATTTTCAACCTTGTTTATACTAAATAATTAAAAAAGATAGGGTATGAGAATGAAACGAACCTATTTCCTTTTTTCTTATTAATAAGAATTTAACATTGAACAAGTCTTGCTGCAACATAATTTGACAATTATATCTTTTTTTCGACAATTTTCTCACCATACTAAATGATTAGTCTCACATCTCTCAACAAAAATTAAAAAATATAAGCGACTATCATAAGTCGCTTATACGTAAAAACTTATTTTATTTTGGTCAATACATCTCAATTGACTCACAGGCCTTCCCACATGCTGATACACCATTTTATTCTCTAATATTCCTATTTCAGTCAAAAACATGACATACTTTCGAATAGAAACTCTTGAAATCCCTACTAATTGCGCCATCTCATCTGTTGTAAACGTCCGTCCATTCAGTGACTCTATTTTCTCCCAAATTAATTGTAACGTTTGTTTCGTTAATCCTTTTGGAAGCTCTTTAGTGACAATAGGCTCTCTTTTTTCCTTTTGTAAAATTAACGAATCTAATTCCGATTGACTAATTTTTTGTTGTTCTGTCATGAAAGTAAGCTTTTCTCGATATATAGCTAATGCCTCTTTAAATCTTTCAAATGTAAATGGTTTAATTAAATAATCTACTACGCCATAATGTAATGCTTTTTTAATACTCCCCATATCATGTACAGCTGAAATCATTATAATATCGATTTCTTTTTCTTGATTTCGAATATACATTAAAAGCTCAAATCCAGTCTCTTCAGGCATAAAAATATCAAGTAAGACTAAATCTACTTGCGATTTCTCTAATACTTCTATCGCCGATTTTACTGAGTTAACTGCTTGGACAAGTTCAAACCCTCCTACTTGTTCTAAATAATGTGTATTTAACATTGCTACCATCGGATCATCTTCTACAATTAAAACTTTAATCATATCTGCCCCTCATCCCTACTATTAGGTATTTCAATTGTTATCTTTGTTCCCTCTCCTAACGATGAATGGATATAAATCTCCCCATTTATTCGCTGTGTACTTTCTTTTACAAGATATAAGCCATAACCGCGATTATCTCCCTTTGTGGAATAACCTTTTGTAAACAATTTATCCAGCATATCTTCTGGTATTCCACTGCCTGTATCTTGTACTGTTATCATTAAGGCATCTTCATGTTGTATTCCAACTTCAACTTGTTTTTTCTCACAATTCATTACTGCGTCAAATGCATTATTGATTAAATTTCCAACAATCGTAATAAGTTCATGGATGATACAATCATCATATATATCTGGTAAGTCCGATTCTTCACTTATAATTAACTTTATATTTTTCTCCCTAGCATAGCTAAGTTTACCCAGTAGAAAACCAGCAAATACTGGACTTTTAATTCTTTTCATAACCCCACCAATTTCATATTGATGTTCTGATACCATACGACTTACATATTTCTGCAATTCTTCATACTGTTTCATATGCGTTAGCCCTAAAACGACATGCATTTTATTCATAAATTCATGAGATTGTGCCCGTAATGCTTCCGCATATAGCTTAATGCCAGTTAGTTCTTCCGCTAATTGTCTAATCTCTGTTTTGTCACGAAATGTTGCAATTGCACCAACTATTTCTCCTTTTACATATAAAGGAACCCGATTCGTAACAATTGTAATCCCATAAACAGTTTGTTCCTCGTTTAATTGTACATCTCCTGTTTGCAATACTTCTTTTATACGTGAATTCGGCGTATACATTTCAAGATTTTTACCGATAATATCTCCCGTGAGTCCACCTTTCTTTAATATTCGTTTTGCTTCGTTATTTATTAAAGTTACATTGGCATCTTTATCTACAGCAATAATACCCTCCTTCACCGAAAGTAACATCGCATTTCTTTCTTCAAGAATTTTCGCTATCCTATGTGGCTCAAGACCAAATAAACTTTTCTTTATATGTCTAGCTAGCAATATCGCCCCTATAATACCAACTAATATTCCTACTCCAACACCGATATAAATAATATGTCTACTTTTTTTTACACTCTCTTTCACATTATCAGCTGAAATGCCCACAGCGACCGCACCAAGTTGCTCACCTGTTTCAGCAAAAATAGGTACGAATACTCGCATAGAAACCCCTAAAGTTCCTTCTGCAAGTGAAACATGTTCCTGTCCCTTCAATGCAGGTCCCTCATCTCCTCCAATAAAATGATAACCTATTTTCTTTGGATCTGGATGAGACTTTCTTATTCCACCCATGTCCATAACGACAATAAATTGAACATCTGTATTTTTTAATAGCCTATTTGTATACGTTTGGATTGCGGAAGTATCTGCTTTTCCTGTTAAGCCATCGATTACAACTGAATCATTCGCCACAATACGTGCAATCGTTTTTGCTTTCTCTGCTTGGCTATCTTCCGTTGCCCGTTCTACATTATGACTAATTAATATATCTGTCACAAGTAAAGAAAACATTACAACTGTACACACTAATAATGTGATTGTTTTCCATAAGTCCAATAGTTTTTTCCTTTTTTTCATCTCTTCATTGACTCCTCTAATTCTTCTACGCGATCTTTGGTAAATATAAAATGAGTAAGCTGTTATGATACTTTAAATTTACTCGTTATTTTTTGGAGTTTTTCTATCGTTTCTTCTAAGTTTTGATTAGCTACAAAATTTATTCCATAATAAAAAATAAGAGAAATTTAATATTGTCATTTCTTTTGTAGCAAGGAGTATAAGATGGTTATGTTAGTCAACTTATACTTCTCACAAAATACTTCTAAATTACTCATAAAAGTTAATCTATCGCATTGCCATCAAGCTAAAAAATTCACTCCTCCCTAAAATACAAAAGATGAATTGAATCCTCATAAATAACTGTAGAGTTATAAAGTTTTCTTTTTTGATTTTGGGAATATCTCAAAATATTAAGTTGATGAACATATGACGGATTCCTTAATTAGAGAAAGTAAAGCACATATGGATCTACTTAATAACCTAAGGAAAGTGGATTATTGCATAAAAAAGGCTCCATTTCTGGAGCACTCAAAAAAATGAATTTAAAAAAATAACAGACAATTAAACTATACAAATAACTCATAAATAAATCTATATATATTTTTAAAATTACATGTGAAATTGATAAAAAAAGCTCCCTTTCTAGGGAACTTTTTTATCTTATTCAATGGTATATCGGCTATCTTGTGAAACATATAAACTTTTTGAATTAATTTCTATACTACAATCCCCTAATCGCCGCTTTACTTCTGATAGTAATTTTTCATTTGCTTCCTCTAAAGAACTTGCTGGAATCACCGTAGATTGTGAGCTTGATACTTTACCACTATACATCACTGAAAAATTCAATTCATATTGATGTATCAAGATTTCTCCACTCCTTTTTCCCCTAAGTTTTCTCACAGATCATTCTTATTTGTTGTTTACAATTATAATTTTTGAAGATAGGTACACACTTTGATACATATAAGGTTTTCCTTGGTTAGGTGATAGCACACCGCAATCTTGCACGTCAGCGATACCAGAAATGGACTTCGCCTTTGGTAGCAAGAATCCTACTGATGTTAGTCAGCTGGTCCCTTTAGGGGTGAGAGTGTCAATTAATAAAATATATGCAATAACTTTTAAAAAAATCATTGTTACATCTCACTAAGAACACAATTATTTTTTCCTGACTTTTTCAATGATTGCACCGATATATGCGCTCCCCTTTACCATGCCACGCGATACGTATGGCGGAATTAACTTTATCATTTTAGCCAAGAAAACTCCTTCCTCAAGGAACGCGAAGTGAGTAGGTGGGAGATGAATTGGCTTCGAACAAAGGATGGCAGGAAGCCATCTTAATTGTTCGACATACATAAACTGTTACTTTACTACCTATCGAATGTACGTTTGTTGTATGATAGACACATATCGAAATGGGGGTGAAACGAATGATGATCAATAAAGCATATAAATTTCGTATCTATCCAAATCAAGCACAAGCGACCCTAATCAATAAAACGATTGGCTGTTCTCGTTTTGTATTCAATCACTTCCTATCTCTATGGGATAATGCATACAGAGAAACAGGAAAAGGTCTGGCATATGGTACATGCTCTGCCAAACTTCCTGCCATGAAGAAAGAGTTTGTTTGGCTCAAAGAAGTGGATAGTATTGCGATTCAGTCATCTGTTCGCAACCTTGCGGATGCTTATACACGCTTTTTCAAAAAACAAACTAGTGCCCCGCGTTTCAAATCTAAGAAAAACAACGTACAATCTTACACCACAAAACAAACAAATGAAAACATTGCCATTGTAGGAAAAAAGATAAAGTTGCCGAAACTAGGTCTTGTTCGATTTGCCAAGAGTCGCAAAGTAAAGGGACGTATTGTAAATGCTACAGTTAGACGCAATCCTTCTGGCAGATACTTTGTGTCCCTGTTAGTTGAAACAGAAGTACAAGAACTTCCGAAAACGCAATCTTCCATTGGAATGGATGTGGGACTAAAAGATTTCGCCATTTTGTCAGATGGAACAATCTATAAAAATCCGAAGTTTTTTCGATCATTAGAAGAGAAGTTGGCGAAAGCACAGCGTGTTCTTTCTAGAAGAATAAAAGGATCTACTCGCTGGAATAAACAGCGAGTAAAGGTAGCTAGAATTCATGAATATATGGCAAATGCTAGAAAAGATTACTTGGACAAAATCTCAACTGAAATCATCAAAAACCACGATGTTATTGGTATAGAGGATTTGCAAGTATCGAATATGTTAAAGAATCATAAGTTAGCAAAAGCAATTAGTGAGGTATCATGGTCACAGTTTCGAACTATGTTGGAATATAAGGCAAAATGGTACGGCAAACAAATCATTGTCGTATCGAAAACATTTGCTTCAAGCCAATTATGTTCTTGTTGTGGATATCAAAACAAAGACGTTAAAAATCTAAACCTACGTAAATGGGACTGCCCTTCTTGTCGTACACACCATGATAGGGATATTAACGCAAGTATCAATCTAAAGAATGAAGCGATAAGGCTTCTAACCGCAAGGACTGCGGAGATAGCCTAATAAATTAGAGTTCGATAGAACTCTTTACTTAGGAATCCCCCTCTTCTAAACGAAGTGAAAGTGGGGGTAGTTCAATCAATGGAATGAATTGTTTGAAAGAGAAGGAATCTACTTAGAATGATAATTTAGTAGGATAGGAAACCGTAAACGGAGCGTGTCTTTGGGTGCACTGACTAATACCCCTTTTGGAATCGTATATAACCTAACTTCTTTTCCTATGCATCCTCTTAGTAAAATCATGAACAAGAAACTAAGGAACAATCTACCTTTCATAAAGCCCTTACCCTCTTTAACATGCAATCCAGTAAAATAATTTGTTTCAGATACGTAGAAATAAGGTATAATTAGCAATCAATGATTAGCTAATTATACCTAAATCTATTTGTTTCCAACCCAAAAGAGATAAATAGTTTTGTTCCCATTCATGAAATAGCACGATGTATGCATAATTACATATCTATTAAAATGCTTTTAGTGTTATATTTTAATAGCGATGAATGCTATTATTTCATAAGTTGTCAACAAGCGTTATGTATGTATGAGAAAAAGGAAGGAGTCAAATAGGACCCTTCCTTTTTCTTCCAACTAAATAAATTACTCTCTGGTAATAATTTAAATAGTGATGCTGATTCACAGGCGTCTAATTATTGCTGGTATGATTACTTTAACTATTGTGGCAATACTTACGAGAAGTAAATACTCTTTTATTTACGATACAATGGAATTATTATCGTTTATTTCTCAACATTTAACATATTGAATTAAATTCCTTTTATTGCTATTATAATGGTGACAGTTTGTTTTCTAGTGCTTTAATTGAAGGACCTGATTTAATACATCAGGTCCTTCTTAATTTTCTCACTAATAAGATAATATTTTCCAACTAGATAGACATATGTTATTTTATACAGACACTTCACTCATAAAAATCTACCTTTTTTTAAAATGACTGAGATTCTATAGACTTTTTTAAAAGTAATAAATAATTATAAATAAAAAGAGAAGAACCCACCATAGTTCTTCTCTTTTTATTTATAAATTTAGGGTTTTCATATCTGTTGATATGAATAGCAGTAAATTAATGGATGAATAATTTACTAACAAAATTATAACATGTTAAACAAAGGCTTTTATATGCAATATTGCATATAAAAATTCAATTTTCAAACAATCACATATTATAAAATAACAACTCAATTAGTTGTTATTTTATAATTAAGCAGATAATAAAAAAGCAACTCGGATTGGGGTTCGAGTTGCTTTTTTAAATAATGCTTATATATGTATTATAACATTTCGCGTAATAAATCCAATATCAAGTGACTGACTTTACTTATTTCTCAATATTTTCAGTTTTACGAAATTGCTCTTTAGCGTTTGGAAAACTATTATAATTACCAAGATCTATTAAATTTTTTCAATAATATACTTCTTAATGAAAGATAGAATGTTATACTATTTCATGAGTATAATTGCTTTTACAATTTGTTGAAAATAGATACTCAATAACTTTTGATCATCCGATGCTTTTTTCATAATATAAATTCCTCCTTTTAAAATTTTTTACCATATAATATTTTATATCTATATCTGAATACCTTTATAATACTAAACCCTACTTCGACTTACCATTTCACCTGTAATGGAAAAAGGTTATATTTTTTCTATTTGAAACTAATTTGAAAGGATTTTTTATCAAATGAAAAATACAGTTATTCAAACTAAATCCACTAACATAATTGGGACGGAAAATAGTAATAAAGAAGCAACTACAAATTCTTTACAAGCAATATTAGAAATAAAAGTAAAAGAGGGACAATTCCAGGAATTTATGGATTGTATACAGCTTGAAACAAATATTGAATTTTGTTATAGAGTTACAGGAAAGACTGACTTTATTGCTAAAATCATAATAGCTGATTTGAGAGAATTAGAAGAATTTGTTGATAATTATATTTCCGTGGCTCAAATAGTATCTAATCTTATAATATTCAAAACAAATACTAATTATGATTTGACAGAGAATTAAGGTTATAAGCGACTTTTCCTAATAATAAACACCATAACTAAAAACTACACTCCTAACAATTTGGGTGTAGTTTTTTGGCAATATAAATTAAGTTTAAGTTACAACTTGTGATATGAACCATAAGTTTTCCGAAACGGCAAGCTTATGCTTCCTGTAGCTTTGAAATAAATTCGCACCGATTATAAAAAAGTTGATCGTTTTATCCCTTTGGGTTTACTTATCTATAGGGATATTTTTATTAATAAAAGAAACATGATATATAAACTGAATATAAAAACGTTTTAATCCTTTAAAAATATTCCATAATTTAGTATTATTTAAATATGGAATATTTTGTTTGCATGAAAGGAGTAACTATATGTTTTTACAAAAATATAAAGGTTTGATTATTGGGATAATTGGTGCTGTTATAGGGATATTATCTTTCTTTTATCTTAAAGATTTAGATTATATGTATAGATTGGGTCTTAGATTATTTTCTATAACATTAATAACTATAGGATGGATTATTGTCGAGAATTCGAACCATTTCTATAAAAAAAAGGATAATAGTAGTGTATAGATGTTACTATTCCCAAATTTTTTTGCGTTTTATTAATCAGAGAATCACATAGTAAGGTTAACATGTGTAATTTTAATCAACCATTTTTATAAAAACCAATCTTAAATCTACTGGAAAAGAATCTATTATAAAATCAACGTTTGTAGCATGTTTTTGATCAAACTTTATTACAAACAAACAGCATTCACGGCAAGTTTATGCTTCCAATTGCGGCAAACTTATAGGTAAAATGACACAACTCTAAAACATAATATAAATACATTCCTACACAAAATGCATAGTAAAATATAACTAATACTCTCATATCTATATAAAGAATTAATATGGATATTGTTTCACTTGAGAAATCTATCAATAGAGTAGTTGAAATTTAATTGCTTATTTGAATTGGGATTAGGAGATGATATTGACTATTTTAATTATAATTAAAGGCGAACTAAAAGAAATGAGTACTGTATAATACAGTACTCATTTTTACATAGTTATTTATGCGTTGTTTCTACATTATAAAATTTACTTCATTAGCTATTCTTTTTATTTAATACGCTGGTATTAAAATGATTTTGGAGCAACTTCTTGTTGTAAAACTTCTATTTTTTTCCTATGATTTAGTTCGTTAAGATAAATTACCATCATAGTAGCAGCAACAACCGTACCTATCACTCCAAACAGATGGCCTGCATTCATAATCCCAATCCATTGAATAGGTAATGCTAACGATAAAGGTAAAGCGGCTTTGGTAAACTGGAATGCTAGTGTAGATCGACTAGACCAAATAACCGTTTCTTCTTTTGTTTTAATAAAGTCAAACATGACAGTTCTTTGATTGATACGTGAACGATTAAAAACAAAACCAAGCATAAATGAAACGGCAATTGCTAAATACCAGGAATGCACTAATCCTAAAGTAATATCAAAAACAGCAATTAATAGAAAAATTGACCTTGGAATAAATTTTTCAAATTTCCCAACAAGTGTAGCTAATAAAGCCCCTAAACCTGCTGCAGCACTAACAAATCCATACTGCATAGGATCCCAACGATATACATCGTGAAATAAAATTGGTACTAAAAAATTAAATGATGCAAGTTGTATTGTTAAAACAGCAATACCAGTAATTGTAATCCATAATATTTTTGAATTATCTATTGGATTTATTTTTTCAATATGATTTGATACAGGTTTTTTATTTTGCTGAACATCTTTACTTTTTAATAGCGGCATTAGAAGAGGTAAAAATACCCCAATACCTAAAGAGAATGCTAAACCATAAAGTACATTATTAAATCCACCTACATTCATCATAAATCCTGCTATTGCGTTCCCACCAAATGCTCCAATTTGTATTGCAGTTTGTAACATATTTGAAGCCTTTCCTGCTGGAATTTCTCCTGATAATACCATTTGAGACATATAAGTTTCCAAGCTTTGCGTAGATAAAAATAAAATAATAGAAAAAACACCTGCAAAAATATATAAAGTAAAAACATTAATATGCTCACTATTTAAAAGACTTATTATAATCAGAATAATACCGATGCAACGGACACCAGAGAAAATTAACAATGGACTTTTTGTTAACCACATCTTAAGACTTTTCGAATATTTTTGCATAAAGAATGGTAACAAACTCATTAATGTTAATATAATTCCTAAATGAGTAACTGACCCCCCTTTATCCAAAATTGTCCAGGTTAGAGTTACTGTTAACATACCTTCCCCACAAAGAGTCAGCGCCAATAGTACTATAAATATAAATTGAATTGGCATTATACATTCCTTCTTTCTTATATCGGTTGTTTGACCTTAAATTTGTTTTAACTTGTTTAAAGAAAGGGATTTGGAAAATACATAACAAAATTGCACATTGAAAATATTCTGTTATATCCGCCCTAAATACTATTAGATTGCTATTTAAATACTGTAAACAATCCAATCACTCTTATTTGCTTTTTGTTTTTTATAGAAATTTTGGGCAACTATATTATCTTTTGCGGTAACCCATTCCATATATGCATAATTATTGTCTTGGACGTACTTTTTACAAGTATTAAATAACATATCCCCAACACCCAATTTTCTATAATTAGGGATAACAAATAAATCATTTAAAATCATTGCTCTTCCCATACTTAACGTACTGAAAGTGGTATATAAAGTAGCAAATCCTACTGGCTCTTTATTAACCGTACAAACGTAGAATAATCCCAAATCTTTATTTTTTATTATCGTATTTACTAATGTATCTAAAGAACTTTTTTCATGCACAGGTTTTTCATAGAATTCCATATACATTCTAATTAAATTGATAACAGTCTCTCTATCATCATAGGTCGCTTCAAAAATTTCAATATTCTCGAGATTGTTCATAGTCTTTTCTCCCCTTATACTCCAGTAATCATTTTCGCTATTCTCTTACCAATACCAGGAGCCAACTTTACTCCACCACCACTCCAGCCAGTTGCAACGATTAAGCCTTGTGCTTGTGGAAATTGTTCTATAATTCCTCGATTATCTGATGTATATGCATCAAAGCTTCTTCTTCCACCTATAAATAATTTTTTATTTAGATATGGTAATCTAATTTTTGAATTTTGAAGCATTTCTTCAAAGTCATTTGGGTCAATTGACATTTTTTTGTCCGGATCAATATCATACTTATCTACTGGATATCCTACTAGAGAAGTACCTAGATTATCAGGTCTGCCATATAATCCAGTACTATCATCTATAAAAATTGGATGGTCTTTTTGTCCTATACCATCAAAGAAATGAATTTGAATAATTTTACTTCTTACTGGAATTTTAATGCCTATAGTATCTAATATATTTCCACTCCAGGCTCCAGCTGCAATAACAACATGTTTACAATGTATAGTCCCATAGGAGGTTTTAACACCTACAACACAGTTATTATCCATTAGAATTTCTTTCACTTCAATTCCTTCACAAGCTAATGCACCTTTAGTTCTAGATGTTTCAATCCATGTATTCGTGGCTAACGATGGGCTAATGTACCCTGCTTGTTCCTCGTAAGCCACACAGCTGTTTTTAGGAAAATTTATAAATTTAAATTCTTTCTTTAATACTTCAGGTGAAAGGATACTAATTTTATGCCCCGATTTTTCAAGTTCTCCAATTTGCTTTTCCATTTTTATATGTTGTGTTTCATTTTCAACATATAACATTCCAGTCTGCTTAAATTTAACCTCTTCACTAATACTAAAAAAATCATTTATTCCTTCTTTTGCTATTTCAGTTAGATACGGATCATTATGATAGACCCTTATAAAACCTCCGGATTGGCCTGTTGATCCACTACTAAAGGAATTTTTCTCTAATAAAATGGTATTTGTAATATTTTGCTTGGTTAAATAATACTGTATAGCTGCACCAATAATGCCGCCGCCAATAATAACTACATCAGCTGAATGTTTTATGATAATTCACCTCAACAAAAGATTTATCAATAACTTGTGCAATTATCCATGAAGCTCCTAAACGATCTCCATTGCTTGAAAATTTAATTGTAGAATTGCCTGTTGCTAATTCATTAATTAAGTTTTCTACATTAGATTCGATACATTCTAATAGATACGAAGCTGCAAGAAATGATGTTTCTACATAATCCTCTTTTGCTTTTATGGTAAAAGCATCGTTAGAATAATCTTGGGCTAATTCTATAAATTCATCTACATAAGAATCATCTGAAGCTATAAAAATTCCTTTATACCCTCTCATCCTTAGTTCCCTTAGATACGTTGCGGAGTTAAAGTGTGTCCCAGCAAAGAATATTGCATCGCTATGCTTATTATTTTCACTATTAAAATCTTCAATTCTAGTAACTTCTTTAAATAAAGGATTTGCACTTTGATACAGTAAATCTGCTAGGCTTTTCCCGTAAAATGTTTCATCAGAAACTGCCGTAATCGTTTGAATATCTTTAGTTTTCAAAAAATTAATAACAGTTTCAGCTTGTACCAAATCATTAGAACAAAACCTAAATACTAATTCCTCGCTATTAAGCGTAACTTCTAAATTAGTTGATGCAGGAACTAAGAATGGAATTTTCGCCTTGGAATAAAACGGTATTGCTTTTAAAGCACATGCACTATTAAAGTGTCCAATTACAGCGACAACCCCTGATTCAATCATTTTTTTAGAAATATCTTTGATGGTATTTGGATCTCCTTTATCATCTTGATAAACCCATTCGATGTTATCAGCATAATTTAGCTTCGCACGATTTACACCCTCAATTAACATTTGTCCGTATACAGACCTAGGACCTGAAAAAGGGCCTACTACTCCAATTTTTATTTTCTCTTTCATAATTTGAGCTCCCTATATATTTTTTATTAGGAAATATGAGGAGGTAAGTACTACCTCCTCATATTATCAAATATTCTGAAGATAAAAACTGTCGTTTGTTTTTGAAAAATAATTCTCTTGAAGATCCACTTTCTGTCCAGCAGGCAAAAAGCTTACTTCCTCATCCAACTGCATTTCAACATTAAATCCCAAATCCCCCCATAGCATTTTACCAAATGTAGGCATAATTGGGCTAGAAAATAATGCTAAAATTTTCGCAGTATATAATTCTAGTGCAATAGCAGTATTTCTTCTTTGTTGATTATTCTTTAATACGGTTAAAAATTCTTCTCCTGCCGAGAATTTTTTAGCAATTCTCACTAATTCGTTTAATAATCTAACTACCTTTTGCGGTGAAAATGTATTTGGTTCATATGCATTCATAATTTCATTCATAATTCGATTTACATGTTGATAATACATTAAATAATTACCTGATAGTGTCTCTAATTCTGGAGCACCATTTGGAAACTCTGCTTCTAACTTGCATTTTAAATCATGTAACCATGATTCCCATTCTTGGTTTAAATTCGTATCTACAATATGATTAAATTCTTCCATAGTAAAGTTTGTTTCAACTGTTTCCGGTCTACTATAAGATAAATAATACCTTACAACATCATGTGAAGCATTTTCTAACAATTCTTTGCCCCATACAGCATGTCCCCTGCTTGTTGAAAACTTAAGACCCTCTAGTTGATAAAATTCATTTGTTATCATTGTTTTAGGAAGATTTATATCTTCACTATATGCTAGCCAAATAGCTGGGAAAAGCACTGAATGGAAATAACCATTATCATATCCAAAGAAATTAATGATAGTCGTATCTTTATTCTTCCAAAAATCCCTTAACGTATACGAAAGGTTTTTATCCTGAATTAATTCGTTTGTCGCAGATAAATATCCAGGTGCCATTTCAAACCATACATATATAGTTTGATTTTCATATCCTTCTACCGGAACTGGAATTCCCCAATCAGATACATGTGAAATAGGAATATCAGGCAAATCCTCATCTAGCATTCTCTCACATAATGCCGTTAGATGCGGCCCTATTTTTAATTCTTTGTAGTACTGTTTTAATTGTGTTTTATAATTACTTAATGGGAAAAATAGTTGTTTAATTTTAGATTTCTCTGGTTCGCTGCCACAACATTTACAAGTTGGGTTTAATAAATCTATACACAAATTAGGTCTACCACATTTTTCACAAGCGTTGCCATCTGATAATTCATCACAATGTGGACAATTACCTCTCACATAAGCTTCATAAAGGTGCTTATCGCATTGCTTACAGAATAGAATGTCGACTTCTTTTTCTACTAATTTACCTTCATTCCAAAGTTTTTCAAAAAACTCTTTGACAAACTCAATATGGAATGTTGAAAAATGAGGTTTTACAAAAATATCCGGATTAATTTCTGCTAGTCTTAATGTTTTTTCAATTTCATTAGCAAAATGATCTGCCGTTTCTCTAGGAGATTTTTCTAATTGTCCCGCCTTAAACGGCACATAGCTTTGATGATCATCCGCCCCACTCATATAAAAGACTTCATTTCCTTTAAGTTTTAAATATCTAGTTAAAATGTCAGCTCCCGTATATGGACCAGATAGGTGCCCCACATGTAAATCACCATTAGGCGTTGGTGGTGTGGCCGTTATTAAATATTTCTTTTTACCTGAATCTAACTTCTTACTATTTTTTTTACTAAAAGCATTTTCCCACCATATGGTGAAGAATATCAAATTTTCATCTGATGTATTTTTCAAACTATGTTCTTCAAATGGTGGAATAAAGATGGCGTCCCCTTGCGTAACAGGTTCTTCTTTTTTACCCACTTTAACTATTCCTTCACCCTTAAAGATAATAAAAGTTTCAACTTCATGATGTCCATGAATTTTAGAAATTTCTCCAGGTTCTATGATTCCCCACATTGCACCAAATGGTGAATCATATAATTTATTAGAATGCGGAAATAATCGTTGACACATAATATCATATTCATTTGTGAAAATCTGTGGATTTATCTTTTCAATATGCATCTTTAGACCCCCTATATTATGAAACCACGTTTTTAGTTTTTTCTTCTGTTAATGAATTATTTTCTTGTACGGTTTTTAAAATTTCATTTGACCGAATAGATAAATTAGATAATAAAGTGTCACTCAGTCCATGAGTGCTTTCATTTACACCCTGCAAATAAATACCAGGTTTAAATTTATCCGTTGTTTCTAAACGATAATTTCGGGAAACTTCAATATTATCTGAAATGTACGAGTTAAGATTTCTTAATAAAGGATGGTTCTTTTTACTTTCGTACCCAGTAGCAAGAATTACAGCATCAGCTTCAATAACAACTTCTGTATGTTTAACTATGTCTTTATAATAAACAACCGCTTTATCAGACAGTGTTTCTATCTCCGTTAATTCTAAAAATGGCTTTATTCTAAAACGATCTTCTCCATGAAATTTTTGGTTATATAAAGCTTTATTAATTTGGCTTATTAAACTTCCATCCGCAGCTGCATAATTAGTATCACTGTGGTGTTTTAATAAAGCATCTCGATTTTTTTCTGGTAAAGAATAAATAAAGTCAATCATATTAGCGTCAAATATACGATTAACAAGCTTACTTTCATTTACAGCTTTATATGAGAAAGGTCTCATCGTTGCCGTAATATCTGATTTCGGATAATTATTGATTAGATGGAAAAATAATTCAGCTGAACTTTGTCCAGATCCTACAACTAAAAACTTATGAGCATCATTTTGTTTAAAGTTATTAATTTTGTTTTTAAATTGACTTGAATGAAATACTCTACTATTATTCATTTCAATATTTATTGGCGTTCTTGGTGTTCCACCCGTAGCCAAAACAATATTTTTAGTAATATAGCTCTCTAATTGATTAGTTTTTGTATTTTGCACAATAACTTCTAACAATTCGACAGAATCTTCAGACACAATAGGGTCTACTGAAATTACTGTTCGACTATAATAAACATGTTCTTCTAATTGAGAAGCAACCCAAGACATATAATCATTGTATTCAAGTCGTGACGGATAAAACTCTGAGAGATTAATAAAATCACTTAGTCTTTCATTTTCATGTAGATAATTTAAAAAGGAGAATTTACTTTTAGGATTTTTTAGAGTTACAAGGTCTTTCAAAAATGAAATTTGAATATTTGTATTATCTAAAAGCATCCCCGGATGCCATTGATAGTGCGTTTTTTCTTCCAGAAAAATTCTTTCCATTGAATTATTTTCTTCTTCAATAGCAGTTGCTAATGCTAGGTTCGCTGGCCCAAATCCAATTCCAATAACGTCATAGATTTTATTTTTCATTTGACTCGTCCTTTTCGTTTTTTTTAAAATTCTCGTATATAATTTTATTTTTTTATATTTTTTTATATTTTTTTTATATTTTTAAAAATAATTCCAGAAAAAGTTTTATTTAGACATAGTGACTTTCTTACTTAAAAGTTCAGTGATAAGTTCAATTGTTGTGTTGACAGTAATATTATCCTTGTCTAATATAGGGTTTATTTCCGTGAACTCTGCAGCTACTAAGTTTGTATTATTTCTTAGCATATCAATTGCCTCTTTTGTATCATCTAAACTTAAACCATGTGGAACTGCCAATCCTCCTCCAGGAGCAAATTCAGGATCTAAAGCATCTAAATCAAATGTTAGATGAACTGCATCTGTATTATTATTGAGAATCTTAATTGCTTTTTCCATAATACTTTTTATTCCTTGTTTTCTCACATCTTCTGCTGTAAAAATTGTTACTCCTAAATTTTTGAGAAACTCTTCTTCCCCTGGGTCTAAATCTCGAATTCCTATTTGTACGATATTCTTTGGATCAATTTTAGTTTCTTTCTCTAGAAAATCTTTAAATTTTTCGTTACCGTATCCTAAGAGAATTGCTAAAGACATCCCATGAATATTACCAGAAATCGATGTTTCAAATGTATTTGCATCCCCATGAGCATCAAACCAGATTACTCCCAATCGTGGTATTTTTCTAAGAATTCCAGTAACAGTACCAATTGCAATACTATGATCTCCACCTAAAACTAATGGGAAATGCCCTTCTTCTAATTCGTTCTCAACTGTCGAAGCAATATTTTTACATATATCAATTACTTCATTTGAAAACTCTTGTTTGACAATTCCATAATTTTTATTATTGGTTGAAGGAAGAGAAATGTCTCCTAGATCAACAAAATCAATTCCGATTTCAGTTAATTGTTTCGACATACCGCCATATCTTACAACATATGGTCCAAGGTCAACCCCTCCTATACTAGCTCCGAAGTAAGTAGGTGCTCCCAAAATAGATACTTTTTTATTCATAATATTTTCCACTCCATTTCTATGATAATACATATAGGATTACTCGGTTTTAAATTGATACTATTAAATACTTTATCGATAAATCTAGCGGTTATATTCCTCATTTAAAACAAGGAATATAACAACCAGATTTACTTAAGTTTTTATGCATGAACCGGAATTTCTAATTCTATATCTAATTGATTATCTAGTACTCTAGCTCTTTGGCGCAATTTTTCTACATCAGATTTATCATTATATGGCGCTCTTAATGAAAGTAAGCCCGTTATATCAAATCCTTTTGGAGCATGATATACTTCAGATCCTACTTTTGCTACAGGATAGTAAGCTTTATACTCTGGCTGTTCAGCAACAATTCCTAATTCATTTTTCTTTATAATTCCAGATCTATATACAAATTTAATACAAGTACAAGATTTTGGTGTTGTAGATCTAGTTAAGAAGAATTCCATAATATCCCCTTTACAATCTAATAAACCAAGAATATTAACGGCTACTAAATCAATTCCGTGTACATCACGTATATTACGATAAACATGCCCGCCACTGATTCTAGTACTAAATTCTACAACTTTAAAATTCCCTTGCGTATCTCGGCGCAGTTCTACATTAAATAAACTGTTTTCAATAGCTAATTTTCCACATATTTCTTTAGCAATATTAACAACTATGTCTTCATCTACACCAACATACGGTAAAGTGTATTCATCTTCCTCAAAATATGGGCCCATCATTTTATTTTTATTGTGAATTCCACCAAGGTAAAATTCTCCATTTAAAACGACTCCATCAACTGTAATTTCTTCACCAGTCAGAAATTCTTCTACTAATGCCACACATTGTTGTGTTTGGTTAAAGTAGAATCCTTTATTTGTTTTAGAAAGATTAATAATTTTTTCTAATGAATTATTCAATTCTTCTAAGTTGTTAACTAAATATACAGATTCACTGCTAGCAGCCATAGTAGGCTTAATAATTACAGGGAAAGGAATATTTTCTATTTCTTTCTCTGCATCCTCTATAGAATTAACTTTTGCAAATTTAGGACTAGCAATAGAATTCTTTAACATAAATTCTCTCTGCTTTGATTTATCTCGAGATGTCGTAGCAGCTTCAACAGATAACGCTTTATTCCCAAAGCGTTCATTAATTTTAGCAGTTAAGACAATATCAGTTTCTTGCCAAGTGACAAAAAAGCTAATTCCTATATCTTTTCCTTTTGTAAAAATATAATTTTCAGCATCTATTTCAGAAGCCTCTTCAAGTACAATTACTTCTTTAAAGCGCGCATCCATTGTTTTACTTGGTACACTCGTAAACAAGTAAAGTTCATCAGATATTCTTCCTGCAGTTTCAATATGATCACCATGAATGCTATAACCTTTTCTCATGATGATTCCAATTTTTTTATTTTTCATATGTAATCTCCTTTTCTTCTCTGTATATCTTGATATCACGTTGTAATCGTATACTAAAACTTTTAATTGTTCAATAGATTAGAAATATTTAGAAATATTTTCCCGTAAATATATTTTTATGTAAAAAAATACTAAAAATTCCCAAATTAAAAGTCATACAACTAGATATTTTTACTTAAGAAAAACAAACAAGAATTCATTAAAACGCCGTAAAGTTTACCTTTTTTAAACATAAATTTACTATTTTTAACATTTATGTTTTTTTCTATTGATTATTATTTATTGAAAAAGTTTATTTTTCTTTAATGGAATAACATACCTGCCTATAATTAGTTGTTGTCTAATTTAAACAAACTTGATAAAAAGACATTTATTTTTACCTTTCTTATTATGCAATTATCGTTGTAATTCAAAATCTTTTTCGCAAGAATATTCAGCAGGTGCAAAGAAAACTAGTACCGTGAGATCTTCTTCAATAGTATGAAATCTATGTTTCATGTTAGCCTTTACATAAATAATAGAACCAGATTCCACAAAAATATTTTCACTCTCTACTTCAAGTTGTGCTCTGCCATTGATAATATAATATACTTCATCTTCTGTATGTGGTTGCTGCATATCTAAAGATCCTGCTTTCAATTCATAAATTCCCATACTTAAATCCGTTTCATGCAAAAATTCATAATAATTTTTGTCTATATTTCTTTTTTCTCTTAAAATCTGTGTAAGTTGATAATTTTTCATTTGCTATCCTCCTAATATTATAAAATTCTAGAATCAATTAACTTAGTTAACTTAATAAAAGGAATATATCAGGTATAATCTAAATCCCTTATATGTGTCTAAAGAATTAATTAAAGATATAGAAACTGCCAGCATAACAAAAAGAGATAGAAATAGTCCTATCTCTTTTCTACATAAAGGCCATGCTTACAGATTATCCTTTCATTTCAAACTTAATTTTAATAGGGGAAATCTTAATATTCAATCTCTAAAATATTTTCTCAATATGTATAATTTAATCTTTAATTTATACTATAGTTAACTCTATTTTTAACACATTATCCAAATATACGGTGTTTTCTCACTCTTATGAAGGATATTAATTCAAGGATCATACCGAGATGAATTTAATACCAGTATTGTCAATAAGTTCTTGAATGAACTATCTATTTTTCCTTACATATAATACTTCTTATCAGATATCGCGCTTTGTATAACAAAGTACTAGATAATATCTTCTTGTTTTACTTTACCTTTAACCTTTTATTATGATCCGTAATGTATGTACTAATGACATACCTAACAATCTTAATTATAAGCAGTCTTGTGAACTACAAACATCAAAGTGGAAGCTATATGCATAGTAGTAGTATTATAAATACCCTGAAACAAGGGGATTCATTCGGTTTTGTTAAAATTAATTCGATGGCTATTAAAAATAAAAATTAACCAAAGTAAATATTACCGAGTGTTGGGTAGTTCATATAACCATTCCGTAAAATCTATAAAAATTGAAAGGAGATAAATACATATGAAAAAAATGAATTTCATTAGATCACTTAT
Organism: Bacillus cereus group sp. N24; assembly: GCF_016483345.1. Classification (NCBI taxonomy): domain Bacteria; kingdom Bacillati; phylum Bacillota; class Bacilli; order Caryophanales; family Bacillaceae; genus Bacillus; species Bacillus cereus group sp. N24. The sequence goes on along the minus strand of NZ_JAEHCA010000023.1, from coordinate 37,357 downwards.
ACTTATATTCACAGTTATAGCTCTAGGAGCATGCAAAGATGAAAAACTCAACAATTCACTTGATTGGGATGTGCAGAAGTTCTCATTTACAGATCAAAATGGGAAGCAATATGGATCAGCTGAGTTACAAGATAAAATTTGGGTAGCTGATTTCTTCTTTACAAGTTGCCAAACAGTTTGTCCACCTATGACAGCCAATATGGCAAAACTCCAGAGAATGTTGAATGCGGACGGGATTAAAGATGTAGAATTTGTATCATTTAGTGTGGATCCTGAAGTAGACACACCAGAAAAAATAACAGAATTTATGAAGGCCTATGAAATGGATGGAAGTAGGACTCATTTCCTCACGGGATATAAAAGAGCAGATATTGAAAAGTTTGCTAAAGAAAACTTCCAATCACTTGTAACTAAACCAGAAAATGATACACAAGTTATACATGGTACAAGTTTTTATCTGATTGACAAAAATGGAAAAGTTCTAAAAAAATATTCAGGTGTCGAAAATACTCCTTATGACGAAATTGTTCAAGACATTAAAAAAATTCGATAAAAAAATTCTATTAATTCAATATGTAGAGGCAAGTGAAAGTTTATTTTCATTTTTTTAAGATTTACAATAAAATTTGTAATTACTTTCTCAATATAAATACTCTTGTTCATTATGGTTTTAATATTGAGAATCAGCAAAAATTTAAGCATAATAAAAATATGATGGTTATTCCTTTTGTTTACTCCTTGTGTCAAAGATAAGATTGTGTTCCCAATCTTATCTTTTTTCTTTTTAGACTTTTTCATACAAAAAAGGAATCCTTATAATAAGGATTCCTGAAAGAAACGAAGTTTCATAATTAATTTCTTGATTTCGTGCATCATACGTATATATACCATTTTTAAATGGTTTAAATTCTATGGACTGGAGTTGAATGGGTACATGATTTACACAACCATACTTTTCAGCCCTTCTGTACTGTGAACACTTTAAATATTTCCACTCTGCCCGTTCACCACTCTTCTTTTTAGAGTGAGATAATAGGGATATTAACGTAAGTATCCATCTAAAGAATGAAGCCTTACCAGTTTGAATCATACAATACTCGAAAACTAATATACAAATAACATCAATAAACTTGTAATAATCCCGCACCAAATACAGAGAATGAAACAATAACCCATGATATCTTTAATTTTTAATCCCAGCACCCCTAAAAGAGGTAATGCCCAGAACGGCTGAATTAAATTTGTCCATGCGTCTCCCCAGCCTACTGCCATAGCTATAGTAGCCGGCTCTACACCCAACTTCAACCCTGCTGGGATCTGCAGTGGCCCTTGCAAAGCCCATTGCCCCCCGCCAGATGGTGCCAATAAGTTCACCAATCCCGATGACCAATATGTAAATATATCAAATGTATCCTTTGATGCAATGGATGCCATCCATTCAATAATTGAGCTTCCCAAGCCTGAACTACCTAAAACAGCGATAATCCCCGCATAAAACGGAAACTGTAAGATAATTGGAGAAATGGATTGCGCAGATTCTTTGAATCCTTGTGCAAAGTTTCCAAGAGAACCATGCAGAAGCAAACCAAGTGACAAGAAAAACAAATTAATAATATTTAAATCTAAACTATGTCCGTTCATGAATTCATAAACACAATACAACGTGCCGATTGCACCTAATACTATTCCTAAAACCGGTGTCCATTCCAGTTTTTCCGCAGCAGTTAAATTTTTTTGAGTAGGTCTTACAAAAGAATTTGTATCTGTTTCGGTTGCTTTATACCTGATAATTCCGCTTTTTGGAGCCATAAGTACAATAATAATTGGCATCGTGATAAGTAGGGTGAAAAAAATAATTAGAGTAGAGTAACTAAAGATTGTTTGTGAGGTAGGAATAATTCCAATCATATCTACAAGAAAATGATCCTTTGTAGCAATTGTCAAACCAATAGAACTGGAGAGACCTGCGCTATATAAGGCTGTCGGAGCATAAGCAGCTGCTACAAGTAACGGGAAATGTGCATTTGGATTTTTTTTAGCTACTTCCTTCGCAATGATCGCTCCCACAACCACTGCTAGTCCCCAATTGATATAGTATGCAATTGCACTGATCAAAAATGTCATCGTATAAGCTTTTTGAGGTGTATCGGCTAACTTTGCAACTGACTGCAAACCTCTATTAACAAACGGAACGGAAGCTAACGTCATTCCTGTAACCATTAGCAATACCATTTGCATTGTAAAAGTTAAATAAGTCCAAAACCCATCCCCCCAGGATTTTACGATTGTGTACGGATTTGAGGGATTCATCAACAAAGCTATAATGAAAGTAAATAAAGTAAGCAGCACAGCAATAACAAAGGCATCCGGTACATATTTCTGAGACCATCTCGAAAATACATTTGCACACCGTGTAAGCAATGATTCTTTCTTTCCTGGATTTGTATTTGTCTCCAATAAAGAATGCTTCATAAATATTCCCCTTTCTAAATTTTAATAAGGTAAATATGAATAACATTCCACAAAACAATATATAATCCTTTTGCACTTAAAAATTCTTCCCCCCACTCGTGTTGCTGATTTTTTTATCTCTCTCTGCTATTTCCACCTTATTATTTTTCTGTATTTATACTAGAATAATTTATTCTCCATGCATTCTGTATGTATTTCTGTCCTCTGGTAATAAATCTTCTTTATGTTTAAATGTAAGTGGTGATATTATTATTTTATTAATATATTAATTTATTTTAATATATATATAAATACTTTTCCACCCGCACACAAGAAGGGCATAATATAAATAGGGGTACCACTCCATGCCCTTCAAGATTAGATTTTGAAGTACCCCAAAACAAAAATTTTATTTCGCCACAATTGTCTCGGAGAATTCAGTTCATTTTTTCGTTTTGGAGTATTCGCTTTTCTTGGTTTGATGGTGATAAAGTGGTATCCATAAATCTAAACTACCCATTACACCCAAAAATCCAAATAAGGGGAATAAAAAATACCAATACGTTTAATATTATTCCGATTTTTGCCCAAATATTTTTGTTTTCTATATATGATAAAACAGCTAGGATAAATCCAATCGCACAAAGAAATGTTGTTGAAAAAATCGAAGCTCCAAATAATGCAGTTAATATGATTCTGTATTTAACATTAATAAGACATATCATTAATAAAATAGGTATTAAAATTGATATGCTTATATTTATACTACTTTTTTTCATCATAATATCCCTTTCTAAAATAGCATATGAAGAGAGTACAAATCGAAGGTTCTTTATAGGGTTACAGCCAATATTTCGGAAAAACTCCGCAAGTAAAATAAGTAATAAAAAGTTAATTTTATTTCTATATAAACTAGATTTTTCTAAACAAACATGTCTATTATCACATGCTATTACATTAATATAAACATTTAAATGAGGTTGAAAAACTCCAACAATAACAATTTTTAGAAATATAAATCATAAATATATGCTCTTCTTACATATATAATACAGAGCTTGTCTTATTAAATAAATGCTGTTTACTTATTACAATTAGCTGGAAGAACAGATATCCCTGTTATCAGTGGTGCCTCTTTACCATTTCTTAATGGTTTCACTGCTTATTATCCAGAAATACATGGTGCAGAAGGACTTGGACCTATCCAACCACCAGAAAGTGTAGCATCAATTCCTATTCATAATTTTAGTCTAATTCTGTCAATTGTTGATATAGGTAGATCCACTTCTCTTGCAATCGCTTTAAACCTTTGGAAAGAAACAATGCAAAGCATAAAAGAAATATACATAATGTCCGGGGTATTTCTTCAACCAGGAAACGTATCACCTGTAGCTGAAGCAAATGCATATGGTGATCCAGTTTCAACCCGGTTTGTAATTAATCAATCTAAAAATTTAACAATAATTCCTTTAAACGTAACAAATTCAGCTATTTTAAGCAGAATATATTGCAGAACACACTACTACCCCATTTAAATCATTAATTAAACCAATTTATGATTATTATTTTAGTGCCTATAAAAAATTAAACCCTAGTATTAAAGGCGCTCCTTTACATGATGTTGTTGCGATGAGTGCAATTGTCAATCCAGATTTCCTTCAATATATGTATCGAAAAGTAGAGATTGATTTAGAATCTTTAAGGGGACAGACTGTCGCAGATTTTCGACCAGGTGCAAAAGCTGAGGGAACTAGAATTGGATTGAAATTAAATCAAAAACAGTTTATTAATAATTTCATGGAAATTATGATAGATAGAGGAACAAATTAGAAAATGAATTTACCAATTGGTATGTAAACCATTATGACATAATAAATTTTCTTTAAATAGTATACAATATACCTAAAAGGAGTATGTATCCATTTTTTTGTAGGGTTTTTAAGATACTTATAGTACTTACAATTGGATGGATTTTTTTATTAATGATGTAGTATGCTATATTCTTTTTGTAAAAACTCTACTATTTCATTCATACTATTCAAGAATCCTAAGAGACACAAAATGTGTCTCTTTTTTATGCACAACTAATTGGCCACCATTCCAAAAAGAAAATGACACAGTTGAACTTAATTGGAACACATATCAATCAATTTCTTGATATGAAGGAAAATAATTAAAATTTACCGAAATCATTTCACATACTGAAAGTAAAAGGAAGTATATATCATTTGGTCTAAAAATTATTTTGAAATGTAAAGGAGTGAGATTAAATGAGTATACATGAAGTTTTGATATCTAGAGCTAATACAGCTGTAGTAATGAAATCAGGAAATGATTCAACGGCTTTCATTGGAGGGAATCCTTTTAAAACAATTAATGGCGCCATAACAGCAATTAATGCAATAAGTGCCACTGGAATAACGATTTTTGTGTTTCCTGGAATTTACGATGAGACAGTAGTCATTCCAAATGGAAATTCATTAAGAGGGATTAGCTTGTTAACTGTAACGATTCGTCAACAGAATGTAACCTCGAATACAACTGTGTTAACAATGGGTGAAAATACAAGAGTTGAAGATATTACTGTACTATTAACTTCAAGTAATCATGTCAATTTAACAGGGGTTGCTTTTCCAGGTACCACATCATTAACAGCTAGATTACGAAACGCAGTTGTAACAGTAGATAATTCAACTGCATCAACCAGCGGAACTTCCAATGTTTATGGTATTCATTCTTTTGGAACAGGAACTCCTGATGAAAGTATAAGTACAGTAAGAGCTTCCACAATAACGAATAGATCAATTGGTCTTGGAAATAAAAGAACATTATTAGTTAACACGAATCCACATAACTTTCATTGTCGTGATATTAATTTAATTACTACTAGTTCAGGTGGATCTGGATCATATATTGGTGCAGAAGTTAATCGGGCTGGAGCACAATTAAGTTTACGTTTAGCATCTATTCAAGGTCCTACTGCGGATATATCTCAAACTGCGGGAACTTTGGTTTTAAGTTCAACAAATCTTCAAAACTCAAATGCTAACAATTTTGGTTTTTCTACAATTTCACAACCTACATTCCTTGTTTGGGCAGATCCTGGTAGTTTACCAAATAGCGCGACTCGTTTTTATCGACCTGGGACGGCTGCCGTTTCAACTACAGAAGCCTTTCTACGATTAGGCCAAAAAGCCGTAATAAAATCTTTAGCAATTCAGGCCTTAACTGGACCTGGAGGTACAAACACGGTCACTTTGACAATTCGAAAAAATGGTGTAGATACACCTCTTACTGTTTCGCTAACTGGTACTCAAACTTCCAATGTAAATAATGATATTTCGGTGACATTTCTAGCAGGGGATCGTATTTCACTAAAAGTAACTACAGGGGGTGCAAGTGCTACAACAGATACTGTAGCCCAAGTTGAAATTTTTTAATATACATGGTCACTTAGCGTACAAGGACACGTAGAAGAAACATTGTTGCTGCAAAATTGTATTTTTCTTATCTTAAACAGAAGAAGAAAAGCGTGAACAATATATTTATCTAGTTATGAAGTTTACATTCACATTTAATGAATATTTTATGGGTTTATAAAGGCGTAGCGAAAATCATTCTTGATTACTCAGTAAAAAAAGACCTGACGTTATATATCAGGTCTTTTTCAGGTCTTATTCTATACCAACTGCATCATAAGCTTTCGCTACAGCTTGTACTTCTTTTGAATTTTTACCATATAGATCTTCTGCGGCTTGAAGTGCAGCTTGGCGCATCATTTTAAAATCAGATTTTGCTGTTAAATATTTTGTAAGAGCACGATAGTAAATTTTTTCTGTAGCTTCGCGGCCAACGCCATTTACTTCCACACCGTAATGCCAGCCACCTTCCGACAATAAATATGCTGCTTTATTATTGATACTACTGTTAATATGAACACCGCCATTATCATATGGTCCAGGGTAATATTTTCTATAATGATCTGGATAACCTTGTGTGGGTTCTAATGGATTGGGAATAGATGCAGGATGGCTTAAGGATCGCATCGCATCCCCTGCTATATCTGGTGTATAAATATCTTCTCCCGCCTCCCAATCATCACGGTCTACCATCGCACCGAAAATATCCGAAAATGACTCGTTTAATGCACCAGACTCATCTTGATACTCTAAATTTGCTGTATGCTCTGTTACAGCATGTGTTAACTCATGGGCAACTACATCTAAGCTCGCTGAAAATGGAATAAACAATTTTCCATCACCATCACCATACGCCATATACACACCGTTCCAACTAGCGTTATTCCAGTTTTCTCCTACGTGAACAACAGAACGTAACTTCGCTCCTTTGTTATCATAGGAATTACGATTAAATGTTTTCTTATAATAGTCATATACTTTTTCTGCATTTGCATGTGCATCAACACCTGCTTTATCTTCAAAGAACTTGGATTTACTTTCAATTTCATAACCTGTATATCCCAGTCCTTTTGATGTTGAATCATAGGATTGTTTCAACAAATTTCTCCAATCAAACGTATAAACACCGTTTCCACGTTTACCATCAAATAAATGGAATGCACCTGTTTTTTCATTTTGAACAATTTCAAATGATTGTCTGTTTCCTAAAACACCATATCCAAAACCAGTAATATGATCGATCGCATTATATTTATTAATCACATTGCCATTTGTTGCATCAATAAAATAATGCCAGTAGCCTGGTGCCGGTTTTGAAACAGATGCTTTTACAAGATAGGAAAGATAATATTGTCCATCTTTTTCATAAACGTATAAATCTTTCTTCATACCATCATAGTTATCTACTTTTCCAATCTCTTTCTCAATACCAGCTTTCGCAATATTTACAGCCACATCTTCTGAAATGCTTGCAGTTGATGGGATATTTTTATTTTCTAAATTCGGTATAACTTGTCCAAAAAATGCTTTCACATTATTATTTTTATCAAGTGCTACTGTTTGATCAGATCCATATACAGGAACACCATTATATTTTTCAATAAGCTTCACATGCGTTGTTTCTGCTTCTGTGTCTTTTTCTTCTTTAACGATTTCAAAATGTTTCTCCATATTTCCTGCTAATTTAAACATGTCTTTCTTACTCTTTAAATACTCGAACACAGTCTCTTTTTTATCTAGTCCTTCTGGTGCTTTCCACTCTTCTCCAATATAAGATGGTGTTTGAAATTCTTGGTTGTATTGAATCTTTTGCTCTGCTGCATATGTACGTGACGTTCCTAATGTCGCAAATGCACCTAAAGCCATAGATACAGCTAATGTTGAAGATAAAATCATCTTTTTCAAAATACCACTTCCCATCCCATTTTTTAACACTTTTACACAATTCTAGATATAATAGTAAATTGCCTCCTGTTTGAAATTATATAAAAACAAAACAGAAAATTCAGATAATAAAACTTATAAACATTTCATGGTCATGCAAAAGACGTAAAATCATATAAGAACCCACTATTTGTACGGTATGGTCACAGTACCGTAGCCCACAAACCTATATAGTCTGTTGTGGGAGGGGTGATGGCACACCGCAGTCTTACACGTCAGCGATACTAGAAATAGACTTCGCCTTTGGTAGCAAGAATCCCACTGGCGTTAGTCAGCTTGTGCCTTTTGCCGTGGGAGTGTCAAAAAACGCTAAGTTGAATACAACAAAAGTCTTGCAAACCTATAAAAATAAAATTAGTGGCTCTGTTGCAAAGTTTACTAAATGAGTCTACACTCCATCGCTATCTGATGAGTATGCTATATTTTTAAAAAAACCAATATACTTGTGACCAAATAAAAAAGCACCCTGTAAACAGGGTGCTTCACTTCTACCTAATGACTAATATTAGCAGTTGGGTATAAAGTTGTTCCTCCAATTGAAACTTTTATTTCATTTGTTAATGGCACATTTTGTTCATTAATAATGGTTCTCCACCATTCCCATGCAAGACCTGTACATTCTCTCGCTACGACTTTTACATTTTTTGAATTCGGTGGAAGTGGTATAACTGTAGAGAAGTGAGCAGTTTTATCTCTACCGCTTCCTTCCCAAGTTTTATGTGTTAGTACTTCTTTCCCATTTTGATCATATGAGAATTCATCCCAAGATACATCAAATTGAGCAACATATGCACCGTAATGATCAAGCGTCATTTTAGCACTTGAATATTCTGTAGTTGTAGTCTCAACATAATCTGTATTGTTATGAACAGCAGCAGTTGCATTATCTTTTAAGAAAGTGCTCGTATATGAAATTGGGTATGCTGGATTTTTAGAACTTAATTCTGCATTATCTTTAATAATATTTCGAATTTCATTAAAATCTTTTGTAACAACTTTGTTATGCTCTTTTGCATCTCCGCCTAATACTACAGCGGTAAAGGTACTTTCTTCAAAAATATCTTTGTACTGTCCACTCGCTTCAACGCCTTGACCCTTAATTAGGGCTTTAAAAGCAGATTGTACATCTTTACTTTTAGATGATGTTTCTAATTTTACATAAACGGTTCTACCATAGGCTACATTTGACACCATAACAGGCGGAGCCGTATTACTTACCCCTTTACGAGTCAACTCATCAAACGTAACACTGTTATCAAAAAGATCAGATGGATTGTTAGGTAGTTCAGCACTTACGGTATAAAATATTTGCTTATATGCCGCAACCATTACTTTTTTCTCTCCATTTGCAACGGCATTAAAGTCAATGTTTAGACTGTTATCAAGATATTTAGCGTTGACATTAAGAGCACTTGCGATTTGAGATTTACTATACACCATAGATTCTGTATACTGCATTCTTGCAGGTAACGAATGTGTTGATGCATACTTCTCATTCCAAGTAGATACTAAATCATCTACTGCTCCAGACACATTACCATATGTCGGATTTTGGACAGATATCGTATTTTCTTTTCTCATTCCAGGTAAGTCTATACTAATATTTATAGGTTTCCTCTTAGCCACTAATAAACTAGGTTGATTATCAGCAAAAGCTTTATTAGCAAGTTGTACTGCTCCTGGATACGTACGATTAGCCACAGAATCAATAATTGAAATATCCACAGGTGAAGTTGTAAGTGATTTTTTCTCACGTTCCACTACTACAAATTTACCATTTGAATTTGTACTTTCTTTCGGAACAAAACTCTCTACTTTATCCCCATTTACTGCTAAAATATCTCTACTATCATACTTTAAATTTGCTATACCAGTATCAATGCCAATAGCTTGTTTGGGTGCATTAGCTGAATTAATTTTAGGTGTTTCCGCTAATGAAATAGATGAATAATTAATAGTGCAAAAGCCGATTATTAAACTTGCTAGTAATTTTTTTCCTTTTGTATTTCTTGTAGTCTTCATAAAAATCAACTTCTTCCTTTTTTCGTATTAAGGTATAATAATTATTTATAAATAATTGCTAAATAATGAACTTACATAAATGCTTTTAAAAGTTCTTGAATTAATGGGAGTACTCCACCTATAAATTTTAAAATTATCATATTATTTCCGCCCCTTTTGTTGTTGCTAAGATGTGATTTATCTTTATACTCTCATTATAGTAAGCGCTTACAATTCTATCAATACATTTTTATATGTAATATTGCATATTAATAGTGTTAAAGGAACTTTACTCACACAAATAATCTGTATATCAATTCATCTTTGATATACAGATCATTTGTATTATAATTTTTATAAATAATTGCTAAATAGTGAATTTACATAAATGCTTTTAGAAGTTCTTGAACTAATGGGATTGCTCCACCGATAAATTTTAAAACTGCCATTGCGATTTCCATTTAATTTCCTCCTCTTTTGTTAGTACTAGGATGTGATTAATCTTTATACCCTTATTATAGTGAGCGTTTACATTTGTAACAATACTGTATGCAATATTGCATATTTATACGTTTAGACAAAAATTATACCTCTATTAGTCATTCTTTAATGTTACCATAGCGAGGTGAGAGTCTTTAAGGGTTCTTCTTAATAGGAGGAAATATGGAAAGAGTACAAGAGATTTACAGTAATCTAAAATTTAAGAGTTGGGTTAAACAGGTATTAGCTGTAGGCGGAATGGTAGGGTTCTGCTACTTTGTGTTATATGTTTTCTGTTTCTTATTTGATATGTAAAAATTATACAACTACACTAATGGAGTCTTGCCTAGAGAGGTAAGGCTCTCTTGTTGTACTTGAGATGAATAAACTGCATACAATACTTCTTAGGTTCGTCAAATTACTCTGTATGGTGCCTTGTTCCTCTATGTTCTAGAACCAGTAACTCCTATCATTGAAAGTAAATAAACTTCCATTTAAAAGCTTCCATTTATATTGAAAACATAATTATATTGATAAAAATGTACTTTTACTAGATACATATTAAAAAGACAAACATAAGTTATATTACATTTTGGTAATCTTTTATATATTCATCTCTATATATCCATATAAGTATAATATATTAAAAATAATTTAAATGCAAGAATACTAGTAGTGGAACCGCCAGCATTTCGGAAAAAAAACACGCTAAGCAAAAAATACAATAAGCTGTCCATATGGACAGCTTATTTAAATAATTATCGAAAGCGGAAGTTAAAAATTCTTAGTTTCTTGCTCAATTAAAGCACTACATTAATCTAGAAATTCAAGTGATTTCAATTTTTCAATTATCATTGACTTATATTTGATAGCTTCATACTGTGAATTATTAATTTTTGTCTTTTTTATATTTAACATATCAAATATTTCTCTTTCAATATCTCTTCTTGCTTCTAAAACTTTAATTGTTCCGTCTAAACCGTGATAGCCTTTCATTTTCGCATACCCTTGATTTGTATAATACTCAATAAATCCAGCAGACCATTCTTTTGCTCTTTCATTAAATACCTTTCTGAATGAGAATTCCAAATCATCTTGTTCTATATAAAACAATACTGGATTTAATTTCTCTATGATTTTCGCTAATGCATTAATATAACTTATAACCTTCTCTTTTTTTTCACCATATTTAACCATTCCGATTGTTAATGGATTTTGTATGAAGCAACATTCAAAAATATAAATTTTATTTTCGTTGTTGGCTATTTCAACAAAATCCCTCCATTTTTCAGTTATTAATTCAATATTCCTCTCTAGCGGTAATTCATATATATCATTTTTGAAAATGGTATTTAATAAACTTTCAGGAAAATTAGAGCTGGATTCATTTTTAATTTTTTTATATGGCAATAAATAATTGTTCCCTCGCTTCGTGACTCTATCACTAATGACTCCCCTAAAATTACCACTATTCACTAACAAACTTTCGAATTCATTATTATCAAAACAAGATACCCCATCATAATCGGCAGGGTGGTCTGGATTCCCTTCAAGAAATAAATCAACATCAATATTTTTTTCAATTAGAATTTCGTAAAGCAAGTTTGCAGTGGTGGATTTCCCAAAGCCTGGAAGCCCTTCTACTATGATTAATTTTGTATTCAAAAAATCTACACCTTTCTAAGACAAAATAAAAAGTTTTAAATTAAAAATAAATTTTCCACTGAACTCACCGTCACTTCTTTTTCTAAATTTTACCATCTTAATAATGCGGTAGTAAAGAAGTTTTTCTTATATATTGTATACATAATCGGTCGACATAACGTCTTTTATTGTTAGTAAGAAAAAGCCGGATTCTCGCTCTCACAAGAAATCTGGCTTTTTCTTTTTCTATGGCTCCATGCACTTTTTATACATTCCTATCCTGGCGCGGTTTTAAGGCTCTTGTTTAGTACTGAATTATCCGGAAAATTGTATAAAATCTTGCATACTCTTAGCATGGTCTTTTTCCGAAATGCTGTCGAGACCGAGCCCCTTTTAATGTATAAAGAAAAGTCACCCTAAGGTGCCTTCCTCCGACTTGAACCACTTTAATTTTAATACTATGGCTCCAGGTTTAAAAACTATAGGGACTTCTCCTTTGAGCTGTGTAAGTAGTTTTTAAGAAATTATGAATGGTTATCTTCGTTTTCAAAATACTCTTTTTTAATTATTTGTAATTTGTTTTCGTTTTTTGTTAATTCAAATATAAATAATGCTGTTTTCATGTTATTAGCAACATTTTCGTCATTAGATTGGTTAAGCTTTAATAGGTTTGAACCTTTTCCATAGTATAGTTCACCCAATAAGTATAAAGTATTTAAATTAATAGCTAATTGGATGCCCTTATCAATGTATTTTATTGCCTCTTCGTATTGACATGTGGAACTTAAACATTTTGATAAATTATAAATGATCTTTAATCTAATTTCTTTATCTCTAGGAAAATCTAACTTATTAAAATTAGTTAAACATCTTCTTAATATATTAATACTTTTTTTGTATTCTTTGTTTTCTGCATAAAATATAGCCATTGTCTGCATAATATCTATTTCTCTTTCTGATAAACAATCAGCATTGGTTAAAGTTAATTTTAATGCATGATTTAAAAGAGTTAAAGCCGATTTTATTGAGTTATTCACACGATATATGGCAATTGCTTCATGCCATACTAGAAATTGTTTATCTTCTGTTGATTGGAAATTGTTTTCGTTTTTCTCTTTTTTTACTATTTCATAAAGTTCTTTATATTGATGTTGCCTTATGCAATCTTTAATTACACTTTTTACATTTTCTACATATTTTAATTTTTTATTTTGAGTTATTGCAAATATATTATTTGGATCTATACCAAGTCTTTCTGATAATTGATATAACAATATGCTAGATGGATAAATCATACCTTTTTCTATCTTGCTAATTTGACTTTGTGAACATATTCCATGACATAATTCGGATTGTGATATATTTTTTTTAATTCGAAGTTCTTTAATGGTAATACCCAAATCGTTAAATTCCATTTTTCCCCCTACTATTTAGCGCTGTATTAGTATAAGAATATTCTCCACCCTTAATGTAATGTAAAATTAATATAGTTGCAATTATTGGTTAATTAATATTGCATATATTAGTCTATGTTTTTCGGTACTCGTAATTGCAGTAATTATTTTTGTTGTTATGATTATGAGACAATAGATGTTCCATCAAGAAGGAATTATTATAGGAAACAAGATACTGAGTAATATACATTAAAAAGCCTCACCATTTCCATAGGATGGCGAGGCTTTTTAATGTACAAAAGAAAAGACACCCTAAGGTGCCTTCCTCCGAATTGAACTACTTTAATAATATATATTGGAACCCCATCCAAATATTATTTTACCATGTTACATTATTTTGTTCATTGATGGGGATCATCATATCGCCATCAACTTAGGATTACCTACTACCTTTTATTGTATATTTTGGGGTTACTTGACGTTTACATTTATTTAAAAAAGTACTCGTATGAGTACTTTTTCTTACCATGTCATGTAAAAACATTCTAAACTTACTTACATGCATACAATTATCAAAGATGGTTATATAATTGAGAAGATTTTAAATTATCAATCTACATTTATATGATTAGGAAAGGAGCTAAAAGCTGAAAATGTTAGAAATCATTTTTGTTGCTGTATTACTTTTATCTAGTATCATTCCCATCTTTATCAAGCGGGGTTTGACGAAAAAAAATGGAGTCATTTTACTAATAAATTATGCATTATTATTTGCCACCATCATTGTAATTGGTGCAAACTGGCGTATGATTCCCGCCTATTTCTTATTGTTCGTTTTAACATTACAAGTTTTTTTGAAACCAAAAACTACAGCCGTTTCTAAAAAGTTAGTGATGAAAGTTTTAAAAGGTTTAGGAATTATCGTAACTGCTATCGCAATGTTTACATTACCTTTACTTTTTCCGATCATAACACTCCCAGAGCCTACTGGAAAATATACAGTAGGAACGAAAGCTTTTCATTTAATTGATACAAATCGAAAAGAAACAACTGTACCAAATAATCATGGAAATCGTGAGTTAATGATACAAGTATACTATCCTGCCGCAAAAGGATCAGGAAACCCTTCTGCCTATTTTGAGAACATAAACGAGCTGGGTGAACAATTGGCAATACTAAACGGTGCTCCGTATATCGTAACGACACATTTAGGGCTGACAAAAACACATTCTTATCAAGATGCTAAGCCACTTCAAGATAAAGAAAAATTCCCCCTCCTTTTATTCGGCCATGGGATGGGATTATATGGTCAACAAAATACATTCCAGTTAGAGGAATTAGCTAGTCAAGGCTATGTAGTAATCGCTCTTAATTTCACAGGATATGCAGCAACAACGATTTTTCCTAACGGAAACCGTGTAGACTCTATACCAATTGAATATACACCTACCGCCTTAAATACCATAGCTCAAAAATGGGAACAGGATACTACTTTTGTTTTAAATGAAGTAATAAAAGGCAATTTCGATAAAAGTTTTAAAACTATCGCAGACTTAATTGATTATGACAAAATTGGAATGTTCGGTCACTCTATTGGCGGAGCAACTGCCGCACAAATGTTAGTGAAGGATACGCGTATTAAAGCCGCAATTGATATGGATGGCGCATTGTTTGGTGATCCAATGCCTAAAGACGGTCCTCAGAAACCATTCATGTTGATGAATTCTGAGGCGTCGATTCATTATATGAAAGAAGCTAAGAATCAAAAGACAACCGGAATCCAAAATGAATTATTGGAAATATCCTATTTAAGAAATAAAACTATTGAAAAACCTGGCGTGTACACAGTGGTAATTCCAAAAACAAATCATATTAGTTTTACAGATTTAGCAGCACTTTCACCCATTATTAACGCACCAGATGAAGATGTAGCCGCAAATTATACACTCATTAATAAACTAGTAACTAGCTTCTTCGATCAAAATTTAAAAGGAATAAACAAAAATCATTTAGAAGAAATTCAGAAGCAATATCCTGAACTTCATCTGATTAAACACTAATAACCATTTTCCGAGTTATGTAACCCCTCCTTATACTTGAGGGGTTTCTACTTTAGCACAATTATAAAAAAAGGCCCCATCACTGGGGTGCTCAAAAAATAATATGTTATATCCACATGTACCCTAACTGATATAACGTATAAGGCAGCTATTGGCTAATCAAGTGTACATATTTGCTTATGACGCAATAGATGTTTAACCAAGAAGAAAAGCATTAGAGGAAACAAGAAATTGAATAATAAGATATCTTGCAATATATTTCTCTTTGTAAAAAGATAAGATCTTACTCTCCGATCTTATCTTTTTTATTTGTAAATTTGCAATAGGGCTACCGCCATATGCCCCTTTTCATGATTAGTTGGTTTTACTTTTAATACTCTCAGTTGCTTTTTTAAATAGTTTCATTGCCTGCTCTGCTTTGTTTTCTGCCTGTTCCAACTTATTATCATTTTGTTCTTCTAATGCCTCTGAGAGTAATTGCAGAGCATTCCAGTAATTATCCATTGCCTGTTTTATCTTTTTTTGTTCAACTTCTAACCCTTTAGGTGCCTCAAGGTATTTGATGTCTCTTACGTGTGTTTTGGCCATATCCAAACTCAATTGGATTTCACTTTTCTTTGACTCATAATCCTTTATATCCGAATGTCCTATATCTTGTATCAGTCTCATAACTTCATCCATCTTATTTGTATTTTCTACGATGGCTGCTTTGTATTTATCAACTTCTGAACCACTAACTTTGTCATTTAAATCTTCCTCACGATGACCCTCTTTGGCATGTTTCTGGTTCTCTTCCTTTACCTTTTGCTCTACATCAGGGTATTTCTCGTTTATCCCATTAAATACTGTCTCCCATTTAGAAACACCATCATCTATCCCAAACATACCGTTTTGTATGCTTTCTTTTGCTTTATCCTTATCATATTCACCATCATACTTACGGGCATCATACTGTCTAACTGCATCTTCTACTCTTATTAGGTGTTTTCTAATCGCTTCTCCCCCTTCTTGTATTAAAAATTGGTAGTCTTCATACTTTTTAGGTGGTTTGATTTTTTCAAAACGGTTTATGTCCAAACTAATGTGACTAATTAAGGAATCTATCTCACCTATGTAGACACCCTCTTCTGTAAATAATTCATCAGTTTTCTTTTCTAGTTTTTTTAAATGATACTGGAATTCTAAGTGTAGTTCAGTCAAACGATAAGGGTAATCTTCTTCAGATACCTTTACCTTCTTTTCACCTTCTGTGTCTGATACATTTGATTTACTTTCTTTACTACTTGATTCGTCTTCCTTACTTCCCTTTTCATACTCAATTCTAGACAATGCGTTTCTTAGTTGGTTTTCAATGTGTTCATCACTATAGTGCAATTTCTTTAGGTCAGATACCATTTTATCTGCATCATAATACTTATCTACTTTTCTATACTCTGACTGTGTAAGTCCATATGTATTTAATGTACAACCTACTAGCATGAAACTAACACTTAATCCTGCTATTGCGATACCCTTAAATGATTTATTAATATTCATTTTAAACTTATCCCCTTTTTCTTTTAGTAATTCTTTTCTTCAACAATAGACAGACCTTCATGAGTTTTTGCATTGTCTGCTGCGTCAGTTTAGTTTTCCTAACTTATTGTTTCAGTCTTAACTTGAATTTCTTCCTTATAATTACAAAAAGGATATACCTAAACATATAACTGCTAGTAAAATATATCCTTATATTATTTTATAATGATAATAATTAATGAGTCAAAGTGATTTGCGAAAACTATCAACTCAGATACCTACTTTTATAGAAATACAGTAGGCTTTTTTACATTAAAAAACTCACCATCCAACAGAAATGGCGAGATCCTTATATATTATTTAATATCTTGTTTTCTCTAATGCTTTTCTTCTTAATTAACAAATAACTGCACTATACGTTATATAAGCTAAAATATCTGAAAGGTTTACTCTGATAAAAGCCAAATGACTACAAATATTCCTGTAACTGCCGCAGCTCCAAAAAACCCCAACAACATTTGTCCATCAGTTTCAGTCCAAAATTCTTTTAAATCTGCTTTTGCCTTTTTCCTATTTTCACCTGTTGAAAATAGATAACGAATAGAATATATAACTAGTAAAAAGAATGACATGATTATATCTATTATATCTAACATGGCTTATGTACCTCCTAATATATATGTACCTTTAATTAACCAATAATTGCCTTATACATTATATCAGCTAGGGTACATGGAAGTATAACAAATTATTTTTATAATTTAATGTATTAATCGTCACCGCAGTAATACAGGATAGTTCATATCGGAGGAAGGCACCTTTGGGTGTCTTTTTAATGGGGTATCGCTATCAAGCTAATAAAATAAAATTCCCCCTAAAATGAAAAAATACGCTATTCTTTCTATAGAATCATAGGAAAGGATGGCGTTTTAGTATGAATTTATCGATTTCTGATGAATTAGAATTGTTTTCTAAAGAATTGCAACGATATATGTCACCTAATGCTTTAGAGCAATTAGGGGTCACCGTACATGTCCATCAACTTAAGATTTTAAAGTAACCCCTAAACGAAAATTTTTCTTTTTTTAATTGATTGATAGTAAACAAGAAAGGTTGGCAAATCACCAATCTTTCTCATTTGTAGAGTTTTAATTTTCAGTTATCAAACCAAAAATAACCAAAATAATATCCTACGAAGTATTCTCCTCATGACTTTTCTCTAGAGTTTATCGGTCTTTGAGAATCTTTGTAACAGAACCCAATATATCATTTTAAATAACTTTAGGTATCAATAAAGAGAATTTAATATCCTTGCAACATTTAAATAATCAGAAGTTTTAGACGAATAAAGGGATTGTATGATAATATATTTATATGCATTACTTTTCCATCTTTACAATAAACTTACACATAATTTAAAATATTGAGGTGATTCATTAGTGGTTAATAATACGTGTGAAACTAGAAAGTATAATTCAATACATAAAAAACGTTTTTATAATTCCGTTTTTTCAATCCCTTTAGTTGCTTTAGCTTTATTTATATTATCTTCTGTACAACTAGAATTAACTACTTTTTTGCTTATTACTTTTGTTTCTATTGTTATAGTGCTCTTTCAATTGATTTATTTTTACAGGAAATGGAAAGTTATGTTGCAAAGTTAAATTTTAGTCAGTTACTAATAACAGTTCTAATTCATTGTACGCCGAAAAGACGGAGTCTGCTTGAAGACTTCGTCTTTGTTTATAGAGGGGGAGCATGACATTACTATTAACCCAAGATGATTTTATACCCATAATTCATAGAAAGATCAAAAATTTTTCTTCGTCTGTTTGACCTCTTACAGAAAAACGGACGGAAATCCCATCGATATGAGAAAAAGACAGTTTTTGATATTTTAGGCGTTGTTTATAAGTGCACTGTATCCAATCTAAATAAGAAAATTGCATAACTTTTAAAAATACACCTTATTAAGGTTTATTTGGAATGCGTATTTTTAAAAACAAATAAACAAAATATCAAGCATGTAGGCAAAAAGAACGAAAGTTCATGGAATACCCAACCTTAGCTTGATGGGCATGGGGTACAGACCGCAAAACGGAAAAAAACCACGCTAAGGATTTTTGAGCCATTTTAACGCTAATTTAAATTGTGTTGTATTGGATGCTATAAGGAAATCGAAATAACACTTCTTAGCAAAATTAAAAATAATAAAGAAACCGAATTCCTTAACAGGTGGAATTCGGTTTCTTACTACAATATTTAACTTTAATTAGGAAAGGATTGTCCACTTTAAAATATAATATATTTATTTATATTTCGGATCGAAAGGTTTTACCTAACTGGTTACCAAGACCAAAATAATGACGGAAATTATATATAAGTGGGCTCCATTTATTTGGGTCAATATGATTTTCTTCAAGAATGATTTCCTTATGAGCGTGTACATGTATAGCTTGTGTCTCAACAATTGCAAAATCAGGAGAATAATCAGGAATTCGAATATGTTTCACCCTTGCCTCAATTTGAATTGGACACTCCATAATTCGAGTAGGTTTTACCGATTTAGACTCAGTAGGTGTTAATCTACTAATATCATATTTTTCTTTTTCATATGTAAACCCATTCTTTTTCTTATAATCTGGAACGGGATTTTTCCCTGTATAGGGAGCTAATTGTTCAACATTCTCCCATAATGAAGGACTCGGAACATTGATTACACATTCAGGATGTCGTTCTAAATTTTCGATAGCTTTCCCGCCAAGTCCAATTCCTAATATAATACAATCTCCTAATGCCCATGATGATGACATAGGGCTGATGTTTACTGTTCCATCTTCATTTAGTGAATTTAGTAAAATCACAGGTGTTCCGTAGTATAGAATTTTAGGTTTAATAGTCTCTGTGTATGAAACCTGAGCCATTTTTTTCATCTTTATTTTTCCTCCTATTCATATGTTCTTCCTTATTTATTGTAGAATATAAACATTTCGATTATCATCGAAATATGGATTACATTAGGGGGAAATTAAAATGAACGCAAATCCAAATGTAGCAATGATTGCTACTCTTGTGAGTGAAGCTTCTCGTGCAACAATATTAACAGTCTTATTAGATGGTAGATTCCACCCTGCAAGCGAATTAGCATATATGGCAGGAATCAAACCACAGACGGCTAGTTTCCATTTGACAAAAATGGTCGATGCGAATGTAGTTATAGTTGAAAAACAGGGGAGACATCGATATTATGGAATTCGAAATCCGGAAGTTGCTCAAGTTATGGAGTCATTTTTATCAATAGCTCCATCCATTGAAATTAAATCATTAAAACAGGCTTCGGAAGATAAAGCGATGCGTTTTGCAAGAACATGTTATGATCATCTTGCGGGAAATTTAGGAGTACAATTAACAGATTCTTTAATTAAAATAGGTGTTATTTATGAAGAAAAGGACGGGTTTACTGTTACTGAAAAAGGGGAGTCATTCTTTACAAATTTTCAAATTGATCTTGAAAGGGTTAAGAAAAAGCGTCGTTCATTTACACACAAATGTTTAGATTGGAGTGAAAGACGTCACCACCTTGCGGGAGCATTAGGAAATGCCCTTCTAGAAAGACTATTAGAACTAAATTGGGTTCAACGTTTACCTAAAACAAGAGCAATAAAAATCACTTCTGACGGGAAAAAGGGACTAAAAGAGACATTTTCTTTTGATATTACAAACAACTAAGTTTTGAATATAAAACGGCCGATTTAGTCTTAAAGGGATTAAAGTCGGCTATTTTGTGTTGAAATTTGCTTAACGTGGTTTTTTTCCGAAATACTGGCGGTACCCATTAAATAGCAAATGTCGAGATCGCTTGTTTATCGTTTTCCGACAGAAGACTCCTTCCTCAAAAATGTGAACGTGTGAAATACCAATTTTAGGTGGGAGATGAATGTCGGTTGGCATAGACCAACATGTTTGCTATCATTTACTTGTACAGATTGCTCTTTGAAAACTGAAGATATGAGGTTGGTTGCAGAAAAACGTTGCAACCGTAAAATCTTCAACGTTCTATCGCCCACACTTGCCGAAGTTGCGAAAACCAAGCTAAAGTAGCGAATGTGGTGAGTCAACGTACAAGATACTTATGTTCTCACCGTAGGGACTACGGGTAGAGCCTGCTAAGATAACCGGTGGATAATCGGTGTTCGCAGGAATCTCCCACTTCAAACAGTCCGTTAGGACGTTAAGTGGTGAGTAGTTCAAAGATTAGTTGTTGTTTACTATGAACCATCATTAGGACGGTAAATTTATCTGTTGCAAGAATCTTCCCACGTACTGGAACGCCATTCTTTAAAAATACAGTAACTTCTCCTTTTTTATCTTTCAATTGTTCATACATATCTTCTTGTAAGTTATACATGAAATGCGCCCCCTATTTTTAGCTACTTTTCTTTTAATACTTTCTACCTTCCATTGTGGTCTATTTGTATTTCCCATTCACCTTCTATTTTTCCAAACCATTCTCCTATTTTGCTTACATTAGATAATAAGATCCTCATGATTCAACTCCTTGCCTTTTAGATGCTTATGAACACAATATATACATTTGGAACGATGTTAATTTTTCATATAGGATACCGTCATATTGATATAAAGGCGTTATCCTTTCCTATGATTTCTCAGAAAGAATAACGCCTTTTTCTTTTTAGGGGGTAT
This sequence comes from Bacillus cereus group sp. N24, assembly GCF_016483345.1. NCBI lineage: Bacteria > Bacillati > Bacillota > Bacilli > Caryophanales > Bacillaceae > Bacillus > Bacillus cereus group sp. N24. Next base: position 15,745 of record NZ_JAEHCA010000023.1, on the reverse strand, counting down.
TTTGTCTAGTTAGCTTGATAGCGATGTGGTTCTACCCCTTATAAATATTACAAAAATCTTTCAACTGGCTCTAACTTGCACAATGCTTCCCGTTAATATAATACGCTGATTCTGTGAAAACCGTAAATACAACCTCTACTTCTGGAAGCCCAAACTCCATTACATATGTAGTAATGGCCTTGGCAAATCGATTACGAATTTCCTGTCCACGCTCGAACCATTTCACTTCAATAAGAGGAAACGCTTCTATTTCTTCTCCATTGAATACAAACGTAGAACTTGGTAGTTCCAACGTAAAATTATCCGTACCACACTCACAAATCTCTGCGAGCTCTTCTACTAATGGCTTGCTTATACATTTTAATTGTTCAGTAGTAATTCCACGAAACACAACATGCGGCATGTAAATCCCTCCGTTAGATAGCTTTATATTTGCTCACATCATAGCATAATTTATTTTGCTGCACTAGAATCTATTAATACATTTCAATGACATTCTTAAGAATGATCATATGTTATTGAAGCAATACAAGTATTGTAACTATTTAAAACATGTGAGAAATTGGTAATTGGGTAAATAAAAAATGCCTTATCATTCTCCCTGTAAGGAGGCATGAGGGGGACCTCTATTAGGAAAGGGATGGTGCGCTTATATATTTTAAAAAGAAAAGACACCCTAAGGTGCCTTCCTACGACTTGATAACCACTTTAATTTTAATAACATTGAATTCCCATCCAAATATTATTTTACCACGTTAAGTAATATTGGTTATTGAGAAAGTCAAATACGTAGTGTTCATATATAGTGACCCCTAGGATCAAACAAGATTTAATACAGTTTTTTTGTTGATCCAAAAACAAACGAGAAACCTAAAACCGCGCCAGAATAGGAATGTATGAAAAAATGCATAGTTCCATAGAACGAAAAAAGGAGGTTCTCTTGGGAGAGTAGGGTTCCTCCTTTTCCTTGCTACTAATAATAATGTGTTATGTAAATTAGCAATGAATAGAATATACAATTTCATCGTGGTATTTTAATTATATAATAATATTAGAAAGTAGGTACGGAGTTTGAAAAAATGGATTTTGTTAAATGAACAAGAATATGAGAATGTTTGGGATAGATTTTATGATGAATTTGCTTTTAATCCTAATATTGATGGTGACCAATCATTTAAATTTTCTTGTCCATATATTACTTATGATTTACCTAATTATTTTGAAGGAAAATGGACTGATGACGATGATTATATTTTTGATCATATATTATTGGAAGCTCTTATTTTATGTACCGAGAAACATGAATATATATATGCGTTAGATTGGCAGCATGCTGGCTACTGGATGAATCCTAGTTTAAATTTAAATCTAAACGAAGATGATCATCAATGGAAAATCCCATTTTTTCCGGATGGAGATTATTATTTCTTTTTGCAAAAAGACTTTAAGTGGGGTTATTTAGGGCATCCATGGGAAAAAGTTATTTATATTTTCGGAGAAGAATTAATCAAGAATTTCAAAGAATTAAGGGCTAGTAGATTAAAAAAGACCAATGATAAAGTATAAATTTCACTTCCCATATGGACAGCTTATTGTATTTTTTGCTTAGCGTGGTTTTTTTCCGAAATGCTGGCGGTACCCCACATAATAATATATACAGAATTCACTAGTAAGATATACTCTTGTTAGAAATGCGACAAGAGTGGGAGTGAGGCTATATCATACCTTACATGATCTCTGGTGTACTTAATGAACATCCACGTGTCGCCATGGCTTACCGTGATAGCGCCGATCGTGACAATTTCGTAGATTTTTATGACAAGGTAACATCACCCGAAGTCACTCTGGCTCCAGCATCGAAATAGGTTAGATTGCTAAAGGTACCTCTATTGTTTCTCGTAGACGAAGCATACACTTCTCAAACATGCCCTTGTTGCCAAAGAAGAAAGAAAGTGCGGACACGTAACTACGTTTGTGTGTGCGGCTACGAAGAACACTGGGACATTCACGGTGCCCGCAACATTTTGGCAAAAGAACTGTACGGAAAGATGTGTCATATCCCGGAAGAAACGAAGAGAAAGTATTTGTTGATTGCGTAAGCAAAAAGTAGTAGACGGTGTGTTCCCACCCTTCTGCATGTGCAGAAGTTGCTTAGTCAAATGAAGAAAAGGAGTCCCTGCATAGGTGCAGAGAGGAGATGGAAAATCCGCTTCTCATGGGACCTTGTCTTTGTTGATGCTAAGAAATCCCCACTTCAAGCGGAAGCGAGTAAGTGGGGAAGGTTCATAGTGAATTATTTTTGTACTTAAATCACTTAATCTCTAAAATCATTGCTAGATCGAATGCATAATTCGTGCGAGTTCTTTTTCTAAAGCAGCGGGCTCGTTTGCATAATTGTAAATCCCTAAAAACTTCTCTATAGCCTCTGGATGGGAACTGATTAGCTTGTTGACAGCATCCTGTTGTTCAGATATGCGTTCATTCTTCGAAATTTGGCATCCCATGTGAAACCGAACCATAAACTCATCTTCTATAGCCTTTTGATATTCTTCAGACATTTGATTTGATTGATCGGATTGTCCCTTATATTTTGATAGAATATTGGATAATATACGTGCTCCACATATAGCATCATGGATACCCTGCGCCATGCCAGGATCTTTAAAACAAACTGCATCTCCAACCAACGCCCATCCTTTTCCCATTCCTTTATACCAGTAATTATCATATCCGAGAATGCCTTTGACCGGTTCTACTAGTTCTGCATTTTTCAAGCGCGCCCCAATTGTTGTATTCGGAAAGTTATCTGTAAAGAAATTGCGTAGACAGCTTTCCGGATTTAATTTCAACCGTTCTATCAATTCCTTATTTTCTAATGGGAAAATGCCGACAATTACATATAAATCATCATTCGTCGGAAAGAGAATGGCTGTGTTATCTTTTACCTTGTATACTTCAAATTTAGGGACATTATCGTGGCGAAATCCAGAGAAATACCCGAAATAGATGCCGACTGTTGCCGGAATACTTATTTTGAGTTCACTTTTTACCAGCTTGCGAATAATAGAGGATCGGCCGTCTGCCCCGACTACCAGGCGAGCTAAAAATTCTTGTTTCTCGTTGTCGCCGTCTAAACCTTTCACGCCTATCACTGTTTCGTCATCACGGATGACATCCGTCACACGAAATCCTTCTAAAACAGTTACATTCATTTGGGATTTGGCTTGTTCAAGTAGAATATGATCGAGATAAGTTCTTCTAATACAATAACAACTTTCCTCTCCGTAAACCTCAGGGATGAGACCTTCTATCACGGTATCCTCAAATTGAAATTTAATATCCCGTACCGGCGGTGCTTTTGTTTCCAATAACTTGTCCAGGACACCGGTTTCTCGAAGAAGAGCGACAGTATTATTGAAAAAGGTATGGGTTGATAATGTGTCCCTTGGAAAATTCGCTCGGTCCACTAACAACACATGGAAACCTGCCTTAGCAAGATAAATTGCCAGGGTAGAGCCGGCACATCTAGCACCGGTAATGATGACATCATACGTCTTATTCATCGTATCACTCCATTTTCAAGTATATCTTCAGCTATTTTTTCGTTTAAGATAAAATCCATTCCAGCATCCTTTATGTCAAATCGAAATAAAAAAATCAATATATCCCTCTCCTTTTATATAATACAATCATTTTTTATATAGCAAGTGTAGAGATTGCTTGTTTGTAGATTAATTGTTGTTTACCATGAATCATCATTAGGACGGTAAATTTATCTGTTGCAAGGATCTGCCCACGTACTGGAACGCCATTCTTTAAAAATACAGTAACTTCCCCTTTTTTTTCTTTCAATTGTTCATACATATCTTCTTGTAAATTATACATGAAATCTCCCCCTGATTTCTTTGTATTTACTTTTCTTCTAATACCTGCTGCTTTTCACTGTTGGATATTTGTGATTCCCATTCACTTTCTATTTTTCTAAACCATTTTCCTATTTTACTTAGATAATATCTTTTTACTTCACCATTAGGAATCCAAATTTCACGTTCCTGTATTTGATTCATCACTTCATGAAGAATCTCATCATGTTCATACTTCCTAGGTTTTCTATAATGTGTTTTTACAAACTGTGTATATTCTCTACGTAACCAATTAGAAATATGTTGCCTTTGTCTTTGCTTGAGATGTGACCATTTTTTATTTGTTTGAAGGATTTTTCCATTTACTTTTATGTGGTTTTTCATCGACACTCATCCCCTTATACTAGCAAAACGAATATATAACTATCGTATCACATTTAAATCGAAATACTGGTCTAAGTACATATTTCGCAAGAAATGTATCCAAAACTAACAATACAGCATCCATTTAGCAGATGAGTTCAACATAAGATTCAATGTAGACTATTGATTATGTATCTTGTTTTTTATTAAATATTACGGTACGTGAAATTTTAAATATCTTTACTAAAAAAGCCCCTTGAAAGGAGCACTTATTTTACAAGATACTGTTCTACTTCTTTTAGTAATAATTCTGCACCTTCTGGACTTAATGTTATTTTACCATTTGCTAGTGCTATGTTATGAGTTGAAACTTCTCCTGTTAATGCACAAACACCACCAGGCTGATACTTCTGTAAAACAATGTCTTCCCCTTCTACAAAAATCTCTAATGGTGATTTTTCTTTAATACCAAGCGTATTTCTAAGTTCCTTTGGAATTACTACACGCCCTAATTCATCTACTTTTCTAGTTACTCCGGTTGCTTTCATCTAGCATCTTTCCCCATTTCATTATCAATTTGTACCCAATTTATTCTTAACTATTGTAACAGGATTTCGCCATACATGAGAAACATAATGATCCAAAAACTGACGAGTTTTGTATTTAAAAATATGAAATATCCTAACCGTTGAACTAGCTGTACAAAATACTGTATCAAAAATAATTCGTAAGATAATTAGTAAAACACTTTTTTGTTACACCGTAATCTGATAACGGAAAGAAAATACAGCCAATGACCCAAAACTACATGTATCTCGACTGAACCTCTATTATGGAATACGCTATATATATCACGTGCAGTAGATGCTTTACGTGCAAAATGTATGGACATTCCAGAAGAATATTTACAACATATATCTTAACTTGGATGGGAGCATATTACGTTGACAGGTGATTATGTTTGGAACTTAAATGCAAAAATAAATTTTAATAATTTAAGACCATTACGGGACAAAAACTTCATAAAAAGTAGTAAAGTAAGCATCCGGTTCCTTAACGTACAAGGAATCGGATGAATTGTGTCTAAAATATGTCTAAACGTGCAATTTTCTTTTTTTGATATGGTGACCCCATACCCATCAACTTAAGAACGGAAACAAGATGAACTTTCGTTCAAATAAACTACAACACTCTTGAAACACTTTTTATTCTTAAAAATGAGCATGCCAAATAAACCTAAGTAGGTATTATTTTTAAAGATTATGCAGCTTTCTTTTGTTTTCTAAGTCCACTATACTCATAGACAACACCCATAATATCAAAGACTGTTTTCTTCTCATATCGATGAGATTTCCGCCCATTTTTGTGTAGTAGGTGGAATAGACGGATTAGAATCTTTGTTATTTCTTGGGTGTCTTTCTGTATAGCTTGATACAAAAGATATAGATAATCTTGGATCATTCCTATCGCTTTATATTCGCTTAATTCTCTTTTCTTCTTTTGCAAAAGAAGTTGGCGCATTTTAAACATAGTAGAGGAGCAAAGGAAAATAGCGATTAGCTTTCCATATAATTGGCACTCTAATCGTTCCTGTTTTACATTACGATAATGGTCTATTTTGAAGAGTGATTTCCACGTTTTAAAGACAATCTCTATTTGCCAACGCAAAGTATATAACTCATGTACCTGTTCCATCGGAACCCATTCCCAAGGTGTATTCGTCACGTACACGTTTAATCCCGCTACCATTTTACTTTTCTCCGAGTACGATCTATTTTGGGATTTTTCTTTTTCCGAAATTTTCGCTCGTCGTTTTTGAAGTTGTTTTTCTGTTAATCGATTAAAAATAACACGTGCGAACAGTTGTTGTTTATCACCAATATAAGCATTTTTTAATTCCAATGTTTCTCCAGGTTGTAGTTGGTTTAAAATTTGTTTCACATCGATTTGTATGTATTCCGATTGTTTCTTCATTGCACCATTTTTAAAGTATTCTGGGTCTGGATTTTTCACATATACATTTGTATTTAATTTCAAACGAGAAATATAGTATGTACCGCGTTGATCCATTTGATCTAAGTCTTCCAATGAAAAATAACCCAAATCACGAATACATAAATCTCCTGGTTGTAAGGTATCTAAGCACTCCGTACCAAATGTTTTGTCATTATTTTTTCCTGGTCCAACTTGAAAGTTAAGAAATTCCCCACTGTGTAGATCATATTCTAATTGGATTTTGATTCCAGCTTTTTGAGCACATCCTTCCGAGCCTGGATATACATTCTCTAAAGCATTTGGCACTTGAAATACGGTGGCATCTAGGATACGAATTCGTTGGAAATAAGAGAAGAAATGGTTAGAAATTTGCGTATGTTCACATACTTTTTGTTGTAACAGTAAAGAAAAAATATGTTGTAAAAACAAAACTGCTTTTGTATTTAAGCGTTTATTTAAGCCCTCAGGGCTGAGTAGAGTGCCTGTCGCTGCATGAAGTTTACTACATAATCGAACTAAGGGAGCACTTGCCGCCCGTTGACTCATCCAAATACAAATAGTAGCTAAGTCTGATCCAGAAAACTTGCGTTTTCGTTTTACAAACCCAAGTTCTTTTGCTAGTTCTTCTAAAAATACAGGTGTAACATATCGCTGTAATTCTTCCGCAAATGGTTGTAGTTCATCTTGAATCGAGAGATTCATAAGAAAACGTCATCCTTTCTAATCTAGCTTGTTTAGAAAGAATAACGTTTTTTAGTACTTAAGAGTATTAAAATCTCTTAAGTTTATGGGCATGTATGGTGAGGCCTATTATGAAATTCTAAATAGCTAATTATAATAGGTGAAAAAAACGATCAATAGTTGGGGTACGGAATGGATTCGAATTTACATTCTTTCTCAATACATATTATGGATAAATGAAGTAAAATATGGGTTGGGGTTATGTCTCATGTTGTGTTAATCCTAACAATAACTAAGGGTACATAATATGCTTTCATACCTTTGAATAATTTTGTTATAGAAGGGATGGAGATTTAACTGGCTCAAATTGTTGGTATTGATAGATACCTTTGTACTGGGGCTTTAATCTATATGCGTGAGGGCCCTTCCCTAAGTCTTGTCAGGAAGTAAGGAACAGTAAGCAAACACTTATACAATATGAATAGAGGAGAGGAATGCCATATGAAAATACGTAGTCAAATTACATGTGCAAGTCTGGCCCTTTTAATAGCTGGAAGTTCCCTGTTATATACAACACCAACCTCAATTGTAAAAGCAGAGCCCACTCAAAATGTATCTAGTTCGTTACAAACAAATACTCAACGAGATCATACTTCCGTCAAGCAAGCAATGCGGGATACATTGCAACTTGGATACCCGGGGATACTTGCTAAAACTTCTGAGGGTGGAAAAACGTGGGGGTATGCCGCTGGAATAGCGGATCTGAGAACCCAGAAACCAATGAAAACAGATTTTCGCTTTCGCATTGGGAGTGTGACGAAGACGTTCATCGCAACAGTTGTACTTCAATTAGTTGGAGAGAATCGCCTGAATCTAGACGACTACATCGAAGACTGGTTGCCTGGTGTCATTCAAGGAAATGGATATGATGGTAACAAGATTAAAATCCGGCATATATTGAACCATACAAGTGGTATCGCTGAATACTCAAGGTCAAAAGACGCTGATTTTACGGATACAAAAAAATCGTATACGGCTGAAGAGTTAGTGAAGATGGGGGTTTCTCTGCCTCCAGACTTTGCCCCAGGAGATGGCTGGTCTTATTCAAACACAGGATACGTATTACTGGGCATTCTTATTGAAAAAGTAACCAGAAACAGCTATGCGGAAGAGATTGAAAATCGGATTATTGAACCACTTGAATTGTCGAATACATTCCTACCAGGCAACTCAAGTGTTATTCCAGGCACTAACCATGCCCGTGGATATGTCCAACCAGACGGAGCAAGTGAGCTAAAAGACGTTACTTATTATAACCCAAGTGCAGGTAGCTCTGCTGGAGATATGATTTCTACTGCTGACGACTTAAACAAATTCTTCTCTTACTTGCTCGGTGGTAAATTACTGAAAGAACAGCAACTAAAACAAATGCTTACTACAGTTCCTACAGGAAAAGAAGGAATCGATGGATATGGTCTTGGAATCTATGAAACTAAGCTTCCAAGCGGTGTCTCGATATGGGGACACACAGGTGGCATTCTAGGGTTTACAACTCTTGTTGGAGGTAAACTTGGAGGCAAGCATACGTTGGTCGTCAATTGGAATAGTTTGGGTAGAACTGACAGTCCTAATCCTTTTAAAAAAATTTTACTTGCTGAATTTAGCAAGTAGGAAAAAAGGAAAAATTCATCGTAGTTTTCATAGTTAAAAATATACTTTTCTGGTTCAAAAGCCCCAACTTATTTTCAAGAAAAATTTGGGGCTTTTTTTGTTTTGGTGGCGTTTATTCTTCTTAAGTTGATGGATGTGTGGTGCTACCCCTAATAGGAGTACCAACAGCATTTTTGAAAAAAAACACGCTAAGCAAAAACATACAATAAGCTGTCCATATGGACAGCTTATTTAAATAATTATCGTTATTGGAAGTTACTTTCCAAGTATTAATAGACGGTCAAGTTCAGTTTCGTGATAACTCTACACGCTCAAAGTGTTCAACTGTTGGAAATGGATCATAAAAGTGATGCAATAATGCCTTCCACTCTTGATATTGTTCAGATTGACGAAATCCTATCGTGTGGTCTTCTAAAGTTTCCCATTGTACAAGGAGCAAATATTTCCCTTTCTGCTCCATACAGCGTTGTAATTCATGATTTATGTATCCTTGCATGGAAGAGATGATTGAAGATGCTTGCTTAAATACCGATTCATACTCCGTCTCCATACCGTCTTTTACTTGCAATATGACTGCTTCTAAAATCATTTTGAAGTCCTCCTCTTTCTCCTAATTGTACCTTTTATACATTCCTATCCTGAAAAGGTTTTTGAGTTCTCGTTTGTTACTGAATTAGCTGAAAAACAGCATAAAATTTTGCATACTCTTAGCGTGGGTTTTTTCCGAAATACTGGCGGTACCCATTAAATAGCAAGTGTAGAGATTGCTTGTTTGTAGATTAGTTGTTGTTTACCATGAACCATCATTAGGACGGTAAATTTATCAGTTTCAAGGATCTGCCCATGTATTGGAACGCCATTCATTAAAAATACAGTAACTTCCCCTTTTTTTCTTTCAATTGTTCATACATATCTTCTTGTAAATTAAACATGAAATGCGCCCCCTGGTTTCTTTGTATTTACTTTTCTTCTAATACCTGCTGCTTTTCACTGTTGGATATTTGTGATTCCCATTCACTTTCTATTTTTCTAAACCATTTTCCTATTTTGCTTAGATAATATCTTTTTACTTCACCATTAGGAATCCAAATTTCACGTTCCTGTATTTGATTTATCACTTCATGAAGAATCTCATCATGTTCATACTTCCTAGGTTTTCTATAATGTGTTGTTACAAACTGTGTATATTCTCTGCGTAACCAATTAGAAATATGTTGCCTTTGTCTTTGCTTGAGATGTGACCATTTTTTATTTGTTTGAAGGATTTTCCCATTTACTTTTATGTGGTTTTTCATCGACACTCATCCCCTTTTACTAGCAAAACGAATATATAACTATCGTATCATATTTAAATCGAAATACTGCTCTAGGTACATATTTCGCAAGAAATCTATCCAAAATACACAATACATTCTCCAATTAGATGATTAAGTCTACACAAGATTAAATGTAGACTATTATTGTGTTGTTTTAGTTTTTTAAAACATTACGGTACGTGAAATTATTATGTTAACCATAAAAAAAAGCCCCTTGAAAGGAGCACTTATTTTACAATATACTGTTCTAATTCTTTTAGTAATAACTCTGCACCTTCTGGACTTAATGTTATCTTACCATTAGCTAATGCTATGTTACGATTTGACACTTCTCCTGTTAATGCACAAACATGACCAGGCTGATACTTCTGTAAAATGATGTCTTCCCCTTCTACAAAAATCTCTAATGGTGATTTTTCTTTAATCCCAAGCGTATTTCTAAGTTCCTTTGGAATTACTATACGCCCTAATTCATCCACTTTTCTAGTTACTCCAGTTGCTTTCATCCAGCATATTTCCCCATTTCATTATCAATTTGTACCCAAGTTATTCTTTACTATTGTAACAGGCTTTCACCATACATGAGAAACATAATGAACCAAAAACAGACAATCATAATAAGAAACTATTTAACCCCTTGCTGAAAGGAAATATGACCTTCTTCCATCCTACACGCCCCTTTTCTCTACAACTTTTTATATGTTAAAATATAGAGGAAAGAAACCAGCCAATTTCTTTCCTCAACGGTCACTCATGACTTTGCTCTTTGTTTGCTTCTTGCAAATGAAGAGCTTTTATTTTACGTACTTAAATTTGCTTAAAAAGGAGATAGAGATTTTGAAAAAGAATTTAATACTGATCTTTTGTCTATCTATTTTATTCATATTGTCTGCTTGTCAAAAAGAATACAAAGGAAAATATGTGAAATGGGGCGACACTGTAGAAACTGTTGACACAGAAAGGTTTGAAAGAAACAACATTCCATATAAAGTAGAGGGCAATAAGGTGTATGTTCCAGAAGATGCATTTGATGATGCTGTAGTGTGCTGTTCTTAGGTGAGCATAAAACCGTAGAAATGGTTAATTTCTATGGTTTTTATTGCATTAATTTAAAACTCTTTCGTAGTGGCCCATCATACCTCGAATCGTTTCGTACTCCAATATGTGATAAATAAATGGATAGAAGCGAATAGAGGATTTTTGGCACGATAACAAGATTAGTAACCGAAATGAAGCAATTCGTCAGATCGTAGACAAAGGGTTAAGTCGTAAATAATGGCTACCCTTTTTATTTTCCCTAAAAAACCTAAAAACGCATGTAAAGTCCGTTTCTCCCTTTACATGCATTTTTACACCAAATACAACTCATTGTATTGATGAGAGTATAAAAGTCTCATACAATCAAATCTGAAGAGTCATTTTTAGTTAAACTGACGTTTTTCATGTATCCTAGGGAAATCTCCAACAGTAATAAATTTAGAGACACTCTTTGAGAGTATCAATAAAGATGACGTTTTAACCAGGTTAATGACAGATCATTTAATTGAAGAAGAATCAGACAAAAAAATTGGTATATATTTTATCAATCGGCCTTTGCGAGAAATGGGCAAAAATACCCAGAAAAATATCAAATACTAGACATGCTTTATATCTAATAAAGAAAGAAATCGTATAATTATTAATCATTATATCTACATTCATGATAATATTAAAAATAAGGTAACTAATACTGTGGAGGGCTACAGCATGAAGAAAATAAAAAAACTCTTAAATAATCCTTTCGTGAAATATCCATTTACTATAATTTCAGCCATCGCAATAATAAAAGTAGGATATGATTTAGGATCATTTTTAATAGAATTAAAATATATTTAAGTAAAAGAAAAAGAGCCGGATTTTCATCACAGCTCATGTATGAATTGGTTCTGTATGTGTACATGTGGGATATTGTGAACAGCCAAAAAACATATTTCCTGTTTTATTCGAATTTCGTATGACTAAATCATGTTTACATGTTGGGCATTTCCGTTCTGCAGGCTCTATCCCCTGATATACATCTTCAGCCGAATGCTCCGGGTTGATTTTATTTATTAATTTTTGAAGTTCTACACGATCTATAAGTTTTACATGGCATGCCTCCGCTAATTCTTTCGCCTGTCTTGTATATACACTGTTTGTTACAACCCAGCCCTCGTGTGCTTTGTAATAGGCTTGTGCTGCATATATCTCTTGTACGGCACTGATGCCGACTCTATTTTTCATCCCGTAGCGTTTTGCCTGGATGACAATACGATTTTTCCCCTTCAATACCAGATCCGCCCCGAAATCATTTGACTGTTTTGTGACTGTTGGAGAATAACCCAACTCTCGAAAGAGAGCTTTTAGGTATACTTCGAATTGATGTCCGTCCATTTTGTCTATATAACGAATACCAGACTTAGCCATTCGCTTTAATATTCTTCGCTCCTGGATCTTCCGGTACATGAATTTACAAATACGAAAAAGAACATAAAGGATAAAACCATACATCAAAATTTGTAATATGTTTGGCATTTCTGGTAGATTAGACACTTCGCTCCACCTCTTTAATTGGTTTCATTTTCTTTGGTTGGGCTGTTTCTTTTGGCTGTTGCCCACTCACTTGTTTCTTCCGGACATCATTCCAATCTTTTTCATTCGTTGGAATATCCTCTTTAAGATCTACAAAGCATTTCATTGTCTGAATGAAGGATTTCCCAGCCTTATCATTATCAACTGCCATTATGACCTCTTTAATATCGTGCCCTTCTTTTTTCGCATCCATTAAAGATTGAATCACTGTTTTTGACTTCAATCCATGCATAGAAACCAGGCGAGCGTTTTGGATATTATTCTGCTTGATACTCCAATGAGATAACATATCAATCGGATCTTCATAAAAATAGATTTTATCCGGTTTACCCACATCAACTGTAAAACCAGCATTGATTCTTTCGTAATTCGGGACAATTTGCTTAAAGCTTCCTCTTTTATTCTCCATTTTGACTGTACCTTGACGGTTCATGCCAATAACTTGCCCTTTTCCTCCTTCTTCCCTCCATTTAAAAACCACATTATTTTTCTTATCCTGGGCGATGAGATCCTTTTTAATCAGCCAATTCACCAAGCGAGGATCTATTTTCCGTTCATGAATTAGATATTCTTTTATCTCTGTTTGTTTATTTACTTCCAGGTGTTTTGGATAACTAAATGGCTGCTGCTCTTTTTGGCGCTCCTCTTCAGCTTTTGAACGATCAAACTCTTTGTAGTCCCCCTTCTGAATGTCCATCACGGCTTGTGGAAATGTCATGTCATAGTACATCATCGCAAAGCTAATCGCTCCATATCCCTTCTCCCCTCGACTATTCCAGGCATATTGATTCCCTTTAATGATGAGACTGTCATGTTCCGTATGACGATAATAGTTTCCTTCTTTCTTAAACGTTTCTCCCTTTGCTTCCAGATATGAAATCAAGTCAATATTTCTTGCTTTCATCGCATCCTCCGTACTGACACGTGCCATTACGGAATCCCCCCTTTACTCTATAAAATGAAATAAAAAAGAGGACTATTCCGTTTCCTAGTCCTCTTTTACACGCATTCTGTAGCTTTTGAATAAAGGTTTATTAAATTAACTTAATAAACCTTTATAAAAGAACAAATAGAAAAAGCGTGTTTTGAAAAAAACTTGATCAAAACACGCTTTCTCTATATTCAATTGAATCATTAAGTTGTTTTTTCTAACGGACCCTGAAACAACAATAAAAAAACTAATAAGATTTTCGTTGTGAAAACTCATGCATCTTGGCTTATGGATTCTTTATACAGCGGTTGTATCTCACAAAGAAGAACTTTATTTTTTTCATAATGCTAGCGGTCATTCACTTCCAATGTTTCTTTCGCCATGTGCTCATATTCTTCTAAGCCTGAGATAATCGCAAACTCAGCTATCGCAACAGGGTATGCCGCATTAAGTTCAATGACGTGCTCTTTCATGGCAGGCCAGTAAATCCCGCCTGCCTGCCGATAATAGTTGATCAGTTTCTCCAGGGCTTCCTCTCCGAATGCCCGGTACTGGAAAACAAAATCATTTGATACATCCGTTATTTTTGCTTCGGTCCAGTCGATAAAACCGGTTACGTTAGCATCTTTATCAATCATCGTGTGGCCAGCATGAACATCCCCATGAATCAGACCTGTTCTCTGAGGCCACAATTCCTCATTTTTTACCCAGGCCTGCCAGCGGTTCCATAAGGATTCGCCTACGCCAAATTTCGCTTTAACCTTTTCCATACGCTCAATCATCGATTTTCTTGCCTCTTCTGCTGTCTGGACAACCAGGCCTACTTTAAGAGCTTCTGCCTTGGGAACTGTGTGTAGCGAAGCCAACGCTTTGGCTAATGTCTGGTGAAATTGTTTAGGTACATTTTCATAATCCATCTCCCACAAATAGTTTTGAATCTCCGGATCAATCGTGCCTGCTGGCAGTCCGGTTAACTTTTTATAAGCTATTAGATCGTCTTTATAAATCAACCAGACTGGAACCTGAAAAGTGACATATTTTTTTACAAGATCCAGTGCTTTCTTTTCCACTATCGTCCTCGGCATCACATCGTCCCGTCTCGGAAACCTTAGCACCCATCCTTCGCCTTTATCATCTTCTGCATAAGCAACCAGAAAATCTAAACCGGACTCGTTGAATATGATGGACTCCTCTTTAACTTCCAAACCATACTTCCTTGCTATTTCTACCGCTTTTTGTTTATTCAAATCTTTCACTTCCTTCTCTTATATTACTAATTTTTTGTAGTGAAGAAACAGATCGTTACCTTTGGAAAACTTGTCCAATACTCTACTTATCCAGAGCAAGTTTGTCATTTATTTTTTCATATTCAATATTCACTTCTTTATGTTCCAAAGTAATAAACACTCCCCCTTTTAAGAAAATGTTTTTTAATTATCCTGCATACAAACTTTAAGTAGAAATCTCCACAATCTATTATAAATTTCAACATATATAACCAGTTTCCTGTATTACTGTTGTTCAACAATCTGGCCCTTTAGTTGAGTAACTTTATCATTTTAGCCAAGAAGACTCCTTCCTCAAGGAACGCGAAGTGAGTAGGTGGGAGATGAATTGGCTTCGGACAAGGGATGGCAGGAAGCCATCTTAATTGTTCGACATACATAAACTGTTACTTTACTACCTATCGAATGTACGTTTGTTGTATGATAGACACATATCGAAATGGGGGTGAAACGAATGATGATCAATAAAGCATATAAATTTCGTATCTATCCAAATCAAGCACAAGCGACCCTAATCAATAAAACGATTGGCTGTTCTCGTTTTGTATTCAATCATTTCCTTTCTCTATGGGATCATGCATACAAAGAAACAGGAAAAGGTTTAACATATGGGACATGCTCTGCCAAACTTCCTGCCATGAAGAAAGAGCTTGTTTGGCTAAAAGAAGTGGATAGTATTGCGATTCAGTCATCTGTTCGCAACCTCGCGGATGCTTATACACGCTTTTTCAAAAAACAAAACAGTGCCCCGCGTTTCAAATCTAAGAAAAACAACGTACAATCTTACACCACAAAACAAACAAATGAAAACATTGCCGTTATAGGAAACAAAATTAAATTGCCAAAACTAGGTCTTGTTCGATTTGCCAAAAGTCGTGAAGTAAAGGGACGTATTTTAAATGCTACAGTTAGACGGAACCCTTCTGGCAGATACTTTGTATCATTGTTAGTTGAAACAGAAGTGCAAGAACTTCCGAAAACACATTCTTACATTGGAATGGATGTGGGACTAAAAGATTTCGCCATTT
Source organism: Bacillus cereus group sp. N24 (assembly GCF_016483345.1). Classification (NCBI taxonomy): domain Bacteria; kingdom Bacillati; phylum Bacillota; class Bacilli; order Caryophanales; family Bacillaceae; genus Bacillus; species Bacillus cereus group sp. N24. Next base: position 1 of record NZ_JAEHCA010000023.1, on the reverse strand, counting down.
T
>NZ_JAEHCA010000022.1:0-82076 GCF_016483345.1 Bacillus cereus group sp. N24 | reverse complement strand
TAACAGTACTAGGAAAAGCAAACGGCTGGGCGAAAATCAATTACCAAGGAAAAGAAGGGTATGTGTCGTTAGAGTTTATAACGATTGGTAAAGATTCCATAGATCCAACAAACCCAACAAACCCTGGACAGGTAACAGAAGAACGAGCCGTTGTAAATGCGTCTTTATTAAATGTGCGTAAAGATCCATCAACAGGTGCGGCAGCTGTCGGTCATTTGAAAAATGGAGAGACTGTTACGATCATAGGAAAAGAAAATGGTTGGGCAAAAATCCGTTTTAATGGCGGAGAGGGTTATGTTTCGTTACAGTTCTTAAAAGTTAAACAAGGTTCGTCTTCTTATGAAATTGTTACCTCATCACAAAAGGTTCAAAAACCAAATGAAGCGGAAGCAACACAAATTATGCAGAATATGAAAGAAGATGCTTACATTAAAAGTGACGGTAAAGTTGTAAATATGAAGCAAGGTTTCGTTCGTGCAAATGGTGTTATTAATATTTATGATATTACGACGGGTAAAAAGCTCACATATGTAAAGGGTGGAGCTGACCTGAAATTTGTAAAAGCTGTTGATGATCGTATTCATGTCCAAATTGATGGTATGACAGGTTATGTGAATATAAATGATGTTACATTACATCCGACAATGACTGGTGAGAAAACGTCGTATTATGCAACTAAAAATGGCAAGTTATATCATTATGTATACAATCCGGAAAATGGTAAACATGCAACGTATCAAATTGGTAATGCTCCGAAACATTTAAAAGAAGGAGAGCGTTACGAGGCTTTTGATAAGAAGCAAATTGGAGGACAAGATAGTTATCAATACTTTGAGTATATGCCACTTCGTGCAACATCTACTTATACAGGAGATGAAATTGATAATTTCTTACGTAAATCGAATGCAAAGAGTCCACTTATTGGATTAGGAAAATATTTTGTAAGTGCAGCAGAGAAATATAAGATGAATGCCGGTTACTTAGTGTCACATGCAATTTTAGAATCAGGATGGGGAACAAGTCGTATCGCGCAAGATAAGAAAAATTTATTTGGCTTTAGAGCGGTAGATTCAGATCCATATAATGGTGCAACTGGATTCAAAACATGGGAAGAAGGTATTGATTTTTGTGCGGCATATATAGATAAGCATTACTTAAATCCAAGTGGAAATACATATAATGGTGGAAACTTAGGAGATAAGGCACAAGGAATGAACGTCATGTATGCAAGTGATGAAAATTGGGGACAGCAAATTGCCTCGCTTATGTATAGAATTGATGCAATGAATGGAAGTAAAGATTTAAATAAATATCGACTTGGAACGTTAACAGCAGGTTCTCCGATATTCAAAAGTATGGCTGAAGGTCAGACTGGAATGACATCTCGCAACATTATGGTAGCCATTAAGAAAACAGTTAATACACCACAAGGATCGTATTATGAAATTGTTTCGGATAATAAAGAATACAACAGTGTCTACGTAAAAGCTGGATCTGTAAATCTTGTGAACTCTTATTAAAGGAAAACATCATCATTTCAATGCAGAAAAGTGAAGTTCATAATGTTAGAGGAAGTGACAGTGTGAAAAAATATATCGCATTTGATATTGGTGGTACACAGATTAAATATGGGATTATTTCAAAATCTGGGATATTACTAAATCACGAAACTACATTAACAGAGGCCCATTTAGGTGGGGAACAAATCGTTCAAAAGATTATTAGCTTGGCGGAGCAATTAATGAATGAACATGTTGTTTCTGGAATCGGTATTAGTACAGCCGGAATTGTAGATATTCATAGAGGAATCATAACTGGCGGCGTGGATCATATTCCACGCTATGCTGGTATTCCTATTATTGATAGATTACAAGCTGTATTAAAAGTTCCTATATCCATTGAAAATGATGTCAATTGTGCTTTGTTTGGAGAGATGTGGCAAGGTGTTGGAAGAAATGAAAATAATTGCATTATGCTTACCCTTGGAACGGGAATAGGGGGAGCTATTGGTATTAATAAAAAACTGTACAGAGGTCATTCATTTAGTGCTGGTGAATGGGGCAATATGTTGATCGAAGGGAAACAATTTGAAGAGGTTGCCTCGATTTCAGGGTTAATTTCTCTTGTGCGGAAGTATAAAGGTAGCGGGAATTGGAACGGTGAAAAAATTTTTGAATTATATGATCAGAAGGATAAAGAAGTTATACATGCCGTTCAAATATTCTTTAAACATTTAGCCATTGGAATTAGTAATCTTGCTTATATCTTCAATCCAAAAATAATTATTATTGGTGGAGGGATTACTAATAGAGGTAATCGATTTTTAGAAGAAGTAAAGGAAGAGGTACGAAAATATTTAAATCCTGAGATTTATAGTAATTGCGAAATTAAAATCGCACAAAATCGTAATCACGCAGGAATGATTGGTTCGATTTACCACTTCTTACATCAATATAAATAAATGATATAGGTGTTTTCATATAATTGAGAATTTATTCTTTTTCTCAATAGATAAATAATGCTACAATATAAGAGAAGAATACAATATTTTCCGATTAGGAAAATGCTTTGTAGAAAGGAAGAAACTTCATGCCTATTATTTTAGAAAAAGGACAAAAGATCGATTTAACGAAAGGACAACCGAGAGTAGCAAAACTACAGGTTGGCTTAGGCTGGGATCCAATTGGGCAATCAGGTGGGTTTCTGTCTTCATTATTTGGAAGTAAACCAAATGTAGATTGTGATGCATCAGTTGTTATGTTAGAAGGAGAGCGTTTTTTAAATAAAAATGATTTAGTTTACTTTGGAAACAAACTTTCTACTTGTGGTAGTATTATTCATTCAGGAGATAATTTAACAGGTGAAGGCGCTGGTGACGACGAAACAATTTTCGTAGAATTACATAAAGTTCCGAGCCGTATTAATCGTTTAGTATTCGTTGTAAATATTTATGACTGTGTAAATCGTCGTCAAGATTTTGGGATGATTCGTAATGCATATATTCGTATTCAAAACCCGCAAACAGGTGAAGAATTAGCACGTTATAACTTGTCAGATAACTATGCTGGCAAAACGACTCTAATTGCAGGAGAAATGTACCGACACGGAAGTGAGTGGAAGTTTTCAGCGGTTGGAGAAGGAACACAAGATAAAAATTTAAGTGAGATTGTATCACGTTATCAATAAAATAAACCGAGGAGGAATTGTATATGGCATCAATTTCATTGAAAAAGGGACAAAAGGTAGATTTAACAAAAACGAATCCAGGTCTTTCAAAAGTTCTTGTAGGACTTGGTTGGGATACGAATCGTTATGACGGACAAAACGATTTCGATTTAGATGTTAGTATTTTCTTAGTAGGTGCGAATGGTAAAGTTTCAGGCGCAGAGGATTTCGTCTTCTACAATAATCCAAAAGGTGCGAATGGTGCTGTAGAGCATTTAGGAGATAACCGCACAGGCGAAGGTGAAGGCGATGACGAATCAATTAAAGTAGATTTGAAAAATGTTCCTGCTCACATCGAACGTATTTGTTTCACAATTACAATTTATGATGGAGAAGGCCGTAGCCAAAACTTTGGACAAGTTTCTAACGCTTTCGTACGTATTCTAGATGAAGAGAAAAATGCAGAATTAATTCGTTACGATTTAGGAGAAGACTTCTCTATTGAAACAGCGGTAGTAGTGGGTGAATTATACCGTCATGCAGGTGAATGGAAGTTCAATGCAATTGGAAGTGGATTCCAAGGTGGATTAGGTTCTCTATGTAATAACTTTGGTTTAGATGTAGAGTAATAGATTTATATATCCATCGGTGAAACGCATGTTTACTGATGGATATATTTTTAAAGATTAAAATATAGAGGTGAATATAAATGGTTATTCAGTTACAAAAAGGACAGAAAATCGATTTAGGTAAGACAAGCCCTGGTTTAACAAAAGCGGTAATTGGTCTTGGGTGGGATATTAAATCTTATGATGGTGGATCTGATTTCGATTTAGATGCATCGGCATTTCTATTAGATGCGAACGGAAAATGTACGAAGGAAACTGATTTTATTTTCTATAACAATTTACAGTCTCCTTGTGAATCTGTTCTGCATACAGGAGATAACCGTACAGGTGAAGGTGAAGGCGATGATGAGCAACTTGTTGTCGATTTGAAGAAAGTTCCAGCAGATGTACATAAAATTGCAATCACAGTTACAATTTATGATGGTGAAGGCCGTAATCAAAACTTTGGACAAGTCGGAAACGCATTCGTTCGTTTAGCGAATGAGGAAACAAACGAAGAAGTTCTTCGTTTTGATTTAGGGGAAGATTTCTCCATTGAAACAGCAGTTGTCTTTTGTGAATTATACCGTCATAATGGACAGTGGAAGTTTAATGCAGTAGGAAGCGGTTTCCAAGGTGGATTAGGTGCGCTTGTAAGAGCGTATGGCTTGGATGCATAAGAAGGGAAACGACATTCGTTTCCTTTTTTTGACCTTTCTATAAATCTAGCAAAGAATAGGGGATAAAGGTAAGATGAGCATTTTGCAAGAGATCATTAATACGTATGCTCAGTTTTTCGACTTAGATATGTGGATTAAAGTGTTGCAAGATCCAGTATCTTGGGGATTAATTGGTACACTTGTTGTACTTGAAGGGTTACTATCTGCTGATAACGCACTTGTGTTAGCGGTAATGGTAAAACATCTTCCGGAAGAGAAACGTAAAAAAGCATTATTCTACGGACTTATTGGAGCTTATGTGTTCCGCTTTATTGCGATTGGAATTGGAATGTTCTTAATTAAATTATGGTGGGTAAAACTTCTTGGTGCGCTTTACCTTGCTTGGTTATCAGTGAAATACTTTATTGATAAGCGTAAAGGTGCAAGTGAAGAAGAGGAAGCTCATGGTATGAATCAAAATAGTATTCTCTTTAGAATGTTCGGTGTCTTCTGGGGAACGGTTGCGATGGTTGAATTAATGGATATCGCGTTCTCTGTAGATAGCGTACTTGCTGCATTTGGTGTATCAAATGAAGTTTGGATTTTACTATTAGGCGGAATGCTCGGTATTTTAATGATGCGTGGTATTGCTGGCGTATTTTTAAAATTGTTAGAGCGTATTCCAGAATTAGAAACAACAGCGTATATTTTAATTCTAATTATTGCAGCGAAAATGTTATTGTCTCTAATTGATATTCACATTAGTCATACACTGTTCTTTATTATTTTACTTGTAGCATTTGGAGCAACATTTATAATTCACTACATGAAGAATTCTGGACAGGCTAAAGAAGAAGTTGCAGCTACTAAAAATAATCATAAATAATTGAAATGGGTTTGCTCGTTATGCGAGCGCCCATTTTTTATAACTAAAAATAGTTTATAATAGAAGAGAGACTTTATAAAAACGTAAATGTTTTTGGAGGTGAACTGTTGTGTTTTCACGTTTTACACTTCAACCATGTGCATTAAAAGAAGAATCAGATTTAAAACAATTTGAAGCGCTTTTAGAAAAACGCCCACAATATGAACTGACAGAGAATGAAATGAAATTTAGTTATATAGCAACGCGTATTCTTGGTGTTCCTAATGATGTAGATGAATATTTCAATGATTTATTTGATTATAGTGAAGCAAAAGGGATTGAGGTTTTGCATGAACAAAATTTAAATAAGGTGATTGATTCCGAAAAACTGCGTCATATTCAAGAAGTTTTTGCATTACATCAAGAAGCACCAAATGGACTTACAGTAAATAGGCTTGTAGCTCATTTGTCTGGAAAGCAACTATTACCGCAAGTAGACAATCCTGATTTGCAACATTATATACATACGACGTTTATTTCTGTATTGAAATTGTATGAGAAACAACATAATCAATCTTTAAAGACAGAAGGATTCCGTCGTTTCTTAATCGATATGATTAAGCTAAGTGAGAATTATGTAACGAAGTGGTTTTCTACGATTAATTATAAGAAACAAATGCCGCGTATCATTTGGTATGGTGATGCACAGGAAAGTCGTATATATTTCTTATACTTTCTTATTATGCTCGGCTGTGATGTACTTTATTATCACCCGGAAGGAAAAGATGGCTTTGAGAATATCGATGAAGCGGGAAGAACTTTTGTTGTGTCTCATTCAAGCCGTATTTCTCTTGAACCATTTCCCGATCGTCGTCGCGAACGCGTCGCAACAGTAGCGTACCAAGCTTCAAAGGAAATTGAGCAAGTACTTCACCATGATAATTCACTACTGTATAAGCCGTGGCAATTCCGTTCGTATACACCTGTAGCACGTACATTAAAAACGACATATGATGAACTCTTTTTAATTACGAAAGAAAAGTCGTTTGTACGACCAACATTCTTTGTTGAAAATAAACACATTTATATCCCTTCTTTATTTGCAAAAATATTAGGCGTTTCAAAGAATGATAAAGAATATTTTCAACGATTAAAGGCAGTTACATCATTCGATAACAGTTTATTAATTAATACATTCCCGTTTACGAAAGAACAAAAAGCGAATTTCCAATATCATTACCGAGATGCATTGGACCGCGGAGGAAAGTTACACCCGGATTTAATTATGAATAGCCATTGGTGGCCACATAAGCGTTTACCGGAAGGTTTACAGCATGGTATTGCAGAGGCAATCATCCATACGTGTGAAAGTGAAATGTGTAAACCAGTTGGGAAAGAGACGAAACAAGAGGTAGCACTATATGTTTTCGCGCAGCTCTCTCAAATACCACCGAATATTTTAGAACAGCTTGAGAAATTTGATTATTCACAAGATGTACCGAAAATTGTTATATTTAATAATGAGAAGAGTGGAGAATTAACTCGTTCCGATGCTGTTTTACTACTATTTTTAAATCAAATTGGAGTAGATGTATTCCATTTCAATCCAACGGGGAGAAACGATATTGAACCGTATATTGAAGCAGGCGCATTTGATTCACATTGGCTTGAGGAAGTTAATTTTGATTTTGAGTTTCATGGTGCATCAGCCTATAAAAATTTATCACAAACAATAAAAGGACTATTTCGTCCATTTTTATAAGGAAAGGGAGAATACCATATGAATAACCCAGTCGTACTAGATTCAAAAACAGAATTAAATGAGCAAACCGCACAAGATGTCCGTTTACAACTTAGACAAGATGCGGAAGTACAACGTATTTATAATGCGGTAGATATTAAAGATCAGTTAGAATTAATCGAGCTTGGAAAAGAACCGTCTATGGAAATTTCACGTTTCGCTGATCAAATTTTACATACAATGTCTTTATCAAAAATAGAAGACTCTGGTGAATTATTAAAACAGCTTGGTAAAATTATGGACAGGTTTGATAGTAAAGATTTTGCGGAAGAGAAAAGTGGTTTCTTCTCACGTATGTTCAAAAAAGCAGATAAAATGATTGAACAAATCTTTAGTAAGTATCAGACAATGGGTCGCGAAATGGATAAAGTATACGTAGAAATTACGAAGTATCAAGATGAAATGAAAAAATCAATTGGTACGTTAGATGGCTTGTATGAGCAAAACTTAAAGTATTATTTAGATTTAGAAAAGTACGTAGTGGCAGGAGAAATGTTATTAGAGCGTTTAAATACAGAGTTAGTTCCGATGTATGAAGAGCGCGTACGTAATAATGATCAACTAGCAGGTATTGAATTAGAATCACTTAAAAACTCTGTTGAAATTTTAGAGCAACGTATTGATGATTTAGAAAAGGCACGTATGGTTGCTCTACTTACAGCACCACAAATTCGTATGATTCAACGTGGTAACAATAAATTAATCGGTAAGATTAATACAGCATTTATTACAACGATTCCTATCTTTAAAAATGGTATCATTCAAGCGGTAAATGCGAAACGTCAAAAGCTTGTTGCAGATTCTATGGCTGAACTTGATCGTCGTACAAATGAGTTACTGAAGAAAAATGCACAAAATATCGCAACTCAAAGTGTGGAAGTAGCGAGATTATCAGGTTCTTCTAGTATTAAGATGGAAACACTTGAAGAAACTTGGAACATTATTTCAAGAGGTATGCAAGAAACACAACAAATTGAAGAGCAAAATAAACGTGAGCGTGAAGAAAGTCGCAAGCGCATGGCTACACTAACAGAAAACATCAAAAAAGAATTACAAGGATAAAGTGAAACTTTAATCAGTGGGTTTTTGTTCATCCTCACTGATTGTTAACCTTCACCAATTGGGCGTTTATGGGCAGTTGATCTCCCACCTCAAGCTGAATTTTGAGGTGGGAGTTTTACTACCGGGAAAATAGTGGGATAAAGAAAAGGCAATGAGGAACAGTCCTCATTGCCTTTTAGTTTCTCTTAACTAATTTAATGATTTCATTCACAACGAGCGGAATGATACTTAACAAGAGAACAAATCCCCAATCGCGTAATGTTAATGCATGTACACCGAATATATTCGCTAGAGGAGGGATGGAGATGATACATACTTGCATAAGAACACCAATAAGAAGTGAGAAGACTAAGTATTTATTTGTAAATATCCCAATTGAGAAAATCGATTTCGTTCTTGAACGCAAGTTAAATGAATGAACGAGCTGAGAAAAACTAAGAACGACAAATGCCATCGTTTGAGCATGTAATAGAGCATCTTCATCAATTTGCTCTGGGAAAAGTGGAAATAAGTTTGTATCTCCAGCATAGAGTTTCGCCCCAACGATAAAGGCTGCTAACGTTAAAAATCCAATTATAACACCATTGAAAATAAGAAAAGGGACGCTCCCGCTAAATAGACTTTCTTTCGCACGTCGTGGTTTTTCTTTCATCACATCTGAATCTTCAGGATCAACACCGAGTGACAATGCAGGAAGTGTGTCGGTAATTAAATTAACCCACAAAATGTGGATTGGGCGTAATGGTGTCGCCCAGCCAAGTAAAATAGCTAAAAATAAAGCGATAATTTCTCCGAAGTTACAAGAGAGTAGGAAGAGAATCGATTTTTTTATGTTACGGTAAATATTTCTGCCTTCTTCAACGGCTTTAACGATAGATGAGAAGTTATCGTCTGTTAAAACGACATCTGCTGCGCCTTTTGCAACATCTGTCCCTGTAATGCCCATTGCTACGCCAACATCTGCTTGTTTTAAAGATGGAGCATCATTGACGCCATCACCAGTCATAGAAACGATATTTCCTTTCGCACGTAATGCTTTTACAATCTTCACTTTATGTTCTGGAGAGACCCTAGCGAATACATGTAAGTGATTAATTTTGTTTGTTAGTTCTGTATCTGAAATGTTATCTAGTTCAGTTCCAATCATAATTTCAGATTTTTCTTCAGCAATACCAAGTTCTTTAGCAATTGCAAAGGCGGTATCCTTATGATCACCAGTAATCATAACTGTACGAATACCAGCTTTTTTACACTCTGTAATGGAATCTTTTACTTCTGTGCGTGGTGGATCAATCATACCGACAAGACCGATAAAGATGAGATTTTCTTCGAGATGATTTATATCCACATCGTTCGCATTATATTGTTTAAATGCGAATGAAAGTACTCTTAAAGCTTCTTGAGACATTGCCCCGGCAGCTTCTAATATTTGATTTTTATCAGAATTTGTGAAGACCTCAACTTTGTCATTTATAAAGATATGGGTGCAGTGAGGTAAAAGTTTATCAATAGCACCTTTCGTCATACTATAGTAGCTTTCATCGTATGTATGCACTGTTGACATCATTTTACGATCAGAATCAAAAGGTAGCTCGTTAACACGTTCATGTTTATTTTCTAAATGATCTTTTTGCATGTTAAAAGTGCTTCCAGCAACGAGAAGAGCAATTTCAGTAGGGTCCCCAGTTTGGGATTCACTACTATAAGACGCATCATTACATAACACCATATTTTCTAACAATAGACGGTGTACATCATTATTTACATTCAAATTTTCTAACTGAGCGTATGTGTTATCACTATAAAAGTGAGTAACGGTCATTTTATTTTGCGTTAATGTACCTGTTTTATCTGAACAAATAATTGTGACAGACCCGAGAGCTTCAACAGCTGGTAGTTTACGAATGATAACGTTTTGTTTAATCATACGCTGCACGCCAATTGCAAGAACGATGGAAACGATAGCTGGTAGTCCTTCAGGAATAGCCGCTACAGCTAAACTAATTGCAGTCATAAACATTTCTAACGTATCGCGTCCTTGTAAAAAACCGATGAGAAACATAATAGCGCAAATGGCTACAGCGACAAAGCCTAAATATTTTCCTACTTGTGCTAAGCTTTTTTGAAGTGGTGTCATATCATCATCTGCTTCATGTAAAAGGGTAGCAATCTTACCAATTTGTGAGTTCATACCAGTTTCAACAGCAACACCAACGCCACGTCCGTATGTTACTAGCGTCGACATAAAGGCCATGTTTTTTTGATCGCCCAGTGGCACTTGTTCATCAGTTTGCATAGAAGGATGATAAAGTGCATCCTTATCAACAGGGACGGACTCACCAGTTAGAGCAGATTCTTCAACTTTTAAATTTGCTGTTTCGATAAGTCGTAAATCACATGGTATATAACGTCCAGCATCGAGCATGACGATATCACCTGGAACGACTTGTTCAGATGGAATTTCTTTTAGTTCGCCGTCTCGTTTTACGATAGCTTTAGGTGTTGCCATTTTTTTTAGTGCTTCCAAAGCTTGCTCAGCCTTTGACTCTTGGATGACACCAATAACTGCATTTAATATGACAACGAGCGCGATAATGCTTGCATCTGCCCATTCACCTACAAAGGCAGAAATAAGGGCAGCTATAAGAAGAACATATACGAGGACGTCATTAATTTGGGAAAAAATCCGCTGCCATAAAGTACGTTTTTGTTTTACTGTTAATTCATTTGAACCAAATTGTTTTAAGCGTTCATTTACACCGTCAGCGGTTAAACCACTTTGTTCATTTGTTTTAAGATCCGTTAATATTTGATCTTTCGTCTTACTGTACCATTTGCTCATAAGTAAGCACCTCCAGTAAAAACAGTTAGCAATGGTAGTGTTGCTATTATTTGTGAGTAGTATGTACGGAGAAAAAATCTATGATGAGCTTCTACTTCTATTGTACAATATTTTACAGTTGGTTGAGGGAAAGAGAAGAGTTGTCATGAATTTGTTGGAAATAAAAAAGAGCCTCATATAAGAGAGGCTTTTTACTTTTTAATTAATGTACCTAATTCTTCTGTAATAGCTTGCATTTCACTAATGCTGAATGTTTCACGTTTCATAACATGCTCATAGATGTCACGTAAGTCCTCGTACATTTCTTCGTTAAAACTAGCAGCTCTCATCGCTCCAGCATTAACCATACGTAATTTTTCTTTAATAGCTTCGACCATATATTCAACGTTTTCTTCTGACTTTACGGATAAATCCACCGAAGTGTCCCCCTTTAAAATAACATAAGGCTATCTTAACATTTTTTTATCATTTTCGTTAATGAATCTTTTCAATCCTATTAAATTAGTAGGGATTTCCTTTATATTTAATAATTGGTTGTTTATACTATAAGTATATATTAAGAAATGCACCAAGAAAGGAAGAAACAAAAATATGGTTCAAGTATTATTTGTTTGTCTTGGGAACATTTGCCGTTCTCCAATGGCAGAAGCGATTTTTCGAGATCTTGTCGTAAAAGAGGGACTTGAAGAGAAAATCGTCATTGATTCTGCAGGAACTGGAGATTGGCACATTGGTCATCCGCCACATAAAGGAACACAAAAAATTTTAAAAGAAAATGAAGTCGTTTTTGAAGGAATTAAAGCAAGGCAAGTAGAAAAAGAAGACTTAACAAAGTTTGATTATATTATTGCCATGGACAACAAGAATATAGCAGATTTAAAAAGTTTAGGTAAAACTGGAGGCTATATTGGTAGGCTGTCCGACTTTGTTCCAGACGGTGGCTGGACAGACGTTCCTGACCCTTACTATACAGGGAACTTTCAAGAAGTGTATGACCTTGTAACAGAAGGGTGTGCAAAGCTATTAGCTTTCATTCGAAATGAACAAGGAATATGAGGAAGCTTAGAAAGAAATACTTTCTAACATAAGAAATGAAAGGGTGAAGGAATATGGCAAAGAAAAATAATATTGCTCGAAACATTGCGCTTGGTGTAGCGGCAGGTGTAGCTGTATCCATGTTAAAGAAAGAAAATCGTGAAAAAGTAAAAAACACTGCTGAAAAAGCAAAAACAAAGATGATTGAAATTGGTGAAAATGCAAAGATCAAAGAAAAAGTGCAAACTGTTACAGATAAAGGACGCGAACTTGCTGATTTCAATGTAGTGAAAGCGAAAGTAGCAGAAATTAAAAAATTGACGCCGTCAGTTGTAGAGACGTTAAAAGAAACGAAAGAAATTTTTAGTAAGAAAAAAATTGAGCGAGAAGAAAAGCCAGAAACGATTGAAATTCAAGCTGTATCTCCAAAGGTAGATGAGCTTAAAGCAGAAGAAGAGCCAGTAGTTGCTGAAGATGGTGGTATGAAAGAAGCACGTGAATTATTTATGAAAGACTCACATGCAGAGGAAAAAAAAACTGAAGCGTACATTGAGTTAAAGCAAGATAAAGAAGAGAAGAAAAGCGTTTAAACATATATGAGAAAAATTTTAGAAAAGGTAAGAAGAAATCGCACTTATTCGTTCGGTAAAGATTTATACGATCGGACGATGCGTGATGATGTAGCGGGCTTGGCAGCACAGCTCGCTTATTTCTTCTTACTTGCTATTTTTCCTGGGCTTGTTTTCTTAATTACGCTTCTTGGATTTATTGACCTTCAAACAGAAAGTGTGCTCAATTTATTAGAACCGTACGTACCGGAAGATGCAATGTACTTAATTGAAGTAAACGTAGATAAAGTTGTAAATGAGCAAAATGGTGGTTTATTATCATTTGGTTTACTGTCGATGCTATGGTTTGCTTCAAATGGAGTGAATGCGGTTATGAATGCTTTTAACCGTGCGTATGATGTAACCGAAACACGTTCCTTTATTAAAACAAGAGCTTTATCAATTGTGTTTACATTAGCCATCATTTTTATGATTGTGTTTGCTCTAATTGTCCCAGTGTTCGGACAAGTGATTGGGGCAGCGGTATTTAAAGCAATTGGTTTATCGGATAGTTTTTCTTACGTATGGAGTATTACACGATTAGTAGCGAGTTTCTTCGTACTATTTGCCTTGTTTAGTTTTTTATATACATTTGCACCAGATCGAAAGTTAAAAAGAAGAGAAGTCATTACAGGAGCAATATTTGCTACTGTAGGATGGATTGTGGTATCGTACTCATTTGCTTATTATGTAGATAAGTTTGCGAATTACGCCAATACATATGGTGGTCTCGGTGGAATTATTATTTTAATGTTATGGTTTTACTTAACTGGATGGGTAATTTTACTTGGCGGTGAAATTAATGGTCTACTCCATCACTATAGAACGGATGACAATAATTCCCGTAATGAATAATGAGCTCTTGTTCCATAATAAAAAGGAACAGGGGGGATATTTCATGAGTAATAATAAAAAGAACCACAATAATAAAAACAACAATAAACAAAAGAGCAGTTCGCATCCGAAGCATAAAACAAGTAGTAGTGCGAATGGGCATAATAGCTACCATTAAAAAAAGCGGGTCCTCTATGAGGGACCCGTTTTTATTTGTTTCCTTTTAATAATCGTAACCCGTTTAAAATGACAAGAATTGTACTTCCCTCATGCCCAATAACACCAAATGGAAGAGCTAAAAATTGCAAGAAGTTTGAACAGATTAGCAATGCAATTACAGCTAGAGAAAATACTACATTTTGCTTTACAATACGGTTCATTCGTTTTGATAAACGAATGGCTTGGGAAAGTCGAGACAATTCGTTCTTCATAAGTACAACGTCTGCAGTTTCTAAAGCTACGTCTGTTCCTTCACCCATTGCAACACCAATGCTAGCAGTAGCGAGCGCAGGTGCATCATTTATACCATCTCCGACCATTGCTACTGTACCGTATTTTTCTTTTAACTTTTTAATCGTTTCAACTTTTGTTTCTGGTAAACAGGATGCATAATATTCTTTTATATTGCTTTCAGCAGCAATGGCTTTTGCGGTTTCTTCATTATCGCCAGTAATCATGATTGCTTCCACACCAATGCTTTGTAAATCGCGAATAGCAGCAATGGTTTCTTGGCGGAGTGTATCTTTTAAAGCGATAAGTCCAAGAATACCATCTTCATCACTTATATAAACGACAGTTTTACCTTCTTTTTCAAGGGAGGTAGAAATACCATTATGAAATGTCTTTGTTTCTTCCCCGATAAAATCAGCTTTACCAATTTTATAAGCTTTATTTTCTAATGTTCCTTTTAATCCAAAACCAGTTACATCTTCAACGTTTTCGGGTTTTTTTATCGAAATATCATAAGCATGTTTTGCATATTTAACAATTGCTTCGGCTAAAGGATGTGTAGAGTGACTTTCAATCGCTGCTGTAATAGAAAGTACTTCACTTTCTGCTATACCTTCTCGAACATATACATCTGTTACAGTAGGTCTTCCTTGTGTTAATGTTCCTGTTTTATCAAAGGCAATCGCCTTTACTGAAGCTAGACGTTCTAAATGAATGCCGCCTTTAAAGAGAATACCGTTTCTCGCTCCGTTAGAAATTGCAGATAAAGTTGCGGGTGTAATAGCTGCAACTAGTGCACAAGGAGAAGCGACTACAAGTAAAATCATAGCGCGATAAAATGTTTCATTCCAACTCCAATCCAGTAAGAAGTGAGGAACGAACATCATAAGCGCAACAACGAGTAGTACACCTTTTACGTATGTTCCTTCAAATTTTTCGATGAATAGTTGTGATGGTGATTTTTCACTTTGTGCACTTTGAACGAGACGAATAATCTTTTGGAATAATGTTTGATCGCTCGGCTTTGTAATTGTAATTTCAATAGCACCACGTAAATTCACAGTTCCAGCAAACACTTCATCGCCGAATTTTTTCTCATTCGGAATAGGTTCTCCTGTAATAGCAGCTTCATCAATATTTGTTTCACCATTATGAATTGTGCCATCAGCAGGAACACGTTCACCGGGTTTAATTAAAATAATGTCGTTAATTTGTAATTCTCCAACAGGAACACGTTCCTCGGTTCCATTTGAAATACGTAATGCTTCTTCAGGCTGTAAATCAAGAAGTGCTGAAATTTCTTTTTGACTTTTACTTAACGTATAAGATTCCATTGCACCACTTAGCGCAAAGATGAAGATTAAAATAGCACCCTCTGCCCAATAGCCAATCATGGCAGCGCCGATAGCAGCAAAGAGCATGAGCATTTCAACATTTAGCTCTTTCTCTTCAATTGTGTCTGCAATGCCTTCTTTCGCTTTTGCAAATCCTCCAATTACATAAGCGAGGATATAGAAAGTAATGCCTACACTTATCGCCTCATTTTTTGTGAATAACCAGCCAGCTAAAATGAAAATACCAGATAAGATTGCAAATATAAGTTCATAGTGCTTTTTTAGTGTTTGAATCCAAGATGGATTAGGTACGTTCTGTTTTGATGGTAATGTTTTTACTTCCGAGTTCATTATTACTCGCCCCTTTCAAATTCTTATTGAGAAAAAGAATCAAAATCGAAACCCCTATAAAACGACGAAAGCTGCCATCCGTAACGGATAGCAGCATTTCTGTTAAATCTGATTTTAATAGTTATTATGTTGTAATTATTCTATAGTATAGCATATGTTTTTGAGAGATGATATGTTTTTGTTTCAAGTATAAACCGAAAACTTGTGTTTTCACAGTTCCTTTGGTATATATGAATATTGTTCATAAAAAGATCGGAAAGGAAGACAACAA
Organism: Bacillus cereus group sp. N24; assembly: GCF_016483345.1. Taxonomy (NCBI): domain Bacteria; kingdom Bacillati; phylum Bacillota; class Bacilli; order Caryophanales; family Bacillaceae; genus Bacillus; species Bacillus cereus group sp. N24. Next base: position 66,191 of record NZ_JAEHCA010000022.1, on the reverse strand, counting down.
GTGAAGACAGAGAAATTTTTTACTCATCCGATTGGTGTATTTATTGCTGCGATAGTAGCAACCTTTTTATGGGGAAGCGCATTTCCCTTTATTAAATTAAGCTATGCTGAACTTGGGATTCGGCCACAAGAAGTCGGAGAACAAATATTATTTGCTGGTTATCGCTTTTTCTTATCTGGTGTAATGCTCTTATTATTTTTTAAAGCGCTAGGAAAAGATATGCAGTTCAAAAAAGGAACAGGGAAGCAGTTAGTTCAAATTGGTTTGTTCCAAACTTTTCTTCAATATATATGTTTTTATATTGGAATGAGTTATAGCTCAGGAATTGAAGGAGCGATTATTTCAGGAACATCATCATTCTTTCAAATTTTACTCGCACACTTTTTATATAAAGATGATGCTCTCAATATGAGAAAAATAATGGGCGTATCAATCGGATTTTGTGGTGTCATTTTAGTGAATGTACCGAGTGATGGAAGTTTATCATTCCATTTTGGAATAGGTAGCTTATTACTTCTTGGGGCAGCGATGATGTATTCGTATGGAAATATACTAGCAAAAGAGGGTAGTAAAACGTTAGATGTTGGGTATATGACAGCATACCAAATGATTTTTGGATCAGTTGGGTTACTATGTATAGGTGCATTACAAGTTGGAGCGATGCCATTTACTTTTAACCTATATACGATACTTATGCTCATATATTTATCGTTCTTATCGGCAGCGGGATTTTGTATATGGAATACAATTATGAAGTATAACAAAGTAGGAAAAGTCTCGATGTATATGTTCTTCATACCCGTCTTTGGTGTGTTATTATCGAGCATGATTTTAGGAGAAGCAATTCATTCATTTGTATTATTCGGTCTAGCATGTGTAGCAGCGGGAATCATTGTCGTAAATCGTACCCCGGCTAAGCAGAAAATGGAGCAAAAAAAACAAGTAGCGTAGAGAACAAAAAAGCGATTAAAATGGAAGAACAGTATTGTTCTTCTTTTTTTATGTAGAAAAAGGAGAACGGACTATATATAACGAAAAAAGATACATTAAAGCATTTATTGAGGAGAACATATTATGAATGTACTTTACATTGTGTTAATCGGACAAATAATTATTTTTTTAACAGGAGCAATTTATGCAATAGGACAGACAAAAAGAACAAGAGAAAATATGCCGTTACCTTTAGCAGTTCGTCTTATTCTTAGTTTTTCTTTAACTGGTAGTGCGATTTGGATATGGCTACAAGATCCATCGATAGAGTATAGCAGCTGGGTTGCATTAGGAATGACTTTATCGACTTTAGGAGATTTATTTATGGCAGGTTTGATTCCCTTTGGCCATCGATTAATTGGAGGGATGGTTACTTTTGCTCTTGCCCATTGTTTTTATGTAAAAGCATTTTTGCAAACAGGTATTTCATGGAATGGTTTTTGGATTGGTTTACTCGTATACGGACTCTTTCTAATTATAGGGTGGTTCTTTTTTATCCGAAATGAAAAACAGGACAAACTGTTTACGATAGGAGCCCTAATTTACGGCTTGTGGGTTGGGGGAATGGCTTGCTTTGCATTCGCCTTATACTATGAGAATACAGGAATATGGTGGATACCAGCGCTTGGTGGTTTGCTGTTTGTGATTTCTGATTTTATTATTGGTGTGACAGATATTGGTGGCCGCAAGCTGAAGTATGAACCACTTTGGATTTGGTTTACATATGTCGCTGCTCAGATGTGTATTGTATATGTAGGACTATAAAAAGATGCTCTCAAAAATAGTAGATAGACTATTTTGAGAGTATCTTTTTCTTTGATATTCTAATATATTTGTTTAATTAGTTTAGTATTTGTTAAGTGTGAAATTCATAGGAAAAGTTCTGCTTAATAAATATAAAATATGATATATCAAAAAAATAAACTTGTAAGGAATAGTGTTTTGGAATTTGTAATATTATAATTATATAATTCAGAATTTTATGGAAAAAAACTAGCTGAAGTATTTATAATATAAATAAAAAGACAATGAGATGGTGGAATGATGCAAAAGAAAAAACGTTTGCGTGAATTCTTTGGAATAATTGCAAGTGCATGTTTATTAGCGTTTTTGGCAAAAATCTTTTTGTTTTTCCCTACAACTGTAAAAGGAGCATCTATGAAGCCAACGTTACAAGATGGGGATAAGCTAATTGTTAATAAGTTGGCAAAGCAATTTGAAAGTTATGGTAGAGAAGACATTATTGTTGTGAAGACGGATAATTTTTATGTGAAAAGAGTGATTGGGTTACCGGGTGATGTAATTGAGATGAGAAATGACCAATTATATGTGAATCATGAGGTGAAAAATGAGGAGTATTTGCATAGTAATAAAAAACAAGCTGAAAAAAAACTGATGAATTTAACAGAGGACTTTGGACCTATTACAATTCCTAAAAATAAGATTTTTGTTATGGGAGATAATCGCTTAATAAGTAGGGATAGTAGAAATGGTTTAGGACTTATTGATAGAGCAGATGTATTAGGAAAGTTAGCAGCAATTTATTATCCATTTGAACATGTGAAAATAATAAATTAAAGTAAAAAACCAAGCAAATTTCAGTTTGCTTGGTTTTTTATGTTAAACAGTAGGAGACTCGTTAGATACAAAGACGTCTTCATTGTTTTTGTTAGTACTTATAACAAATTTGTGTTGCAATAGTTGTAGTTTAAATAGTGCTAAAGGATCATGATAAGTTTCTGGGTTGCTTCTTAGCGTTGCTAATGTTTGTTCGTCTTCTTGTATTTCAAGTTGAGCGGCTTCTACATTTTGTTTCAATACGCTAAGTGGATCTTTAAAGAACATCATGATATCACGCTCTAGTGCACCTTCAAATACTTCAAATTGAAGGAAGAATTGTTTTGAAATTGTTTGGGCAATTTCTGTATAGTCTTCCGTTTCAATATATTGTTTATATTTGTTTGCGAGCATAGATTGGTTTTTTTGCATATTACCAAATAATTTTCCGGCACTCTTTAAGAAAAATTGTGTCGGTGTGAAGCGTAATAAAATGTTGATGTTCGTTACTGTAATTCTATTTGTCATTCGTACGACATCTCGATGCCAATCATCTAGTAATTTGAAATCGCAAGGAAGTTTCATACGTTCTTCTTTATATAATTTATTGAACGTTTCACTCATTTCATCTAAATAAGCTTGAGCTTGAATAAATTCATTATGTGCTGTTTCAATCCATTCTTGAATAGAACCAGTAAATTTAGGAAGAAGCACTTGTTGTACATGTTTGTCAATTCGTTCGTTCATCGCAGCATTTAATTCTTCATGAACTAATTTGAAATCACTATCTTCTTGAACAAGGTCAGAACAGCTCTGTAATAATTCAGGAATTTGAGAATGTATATCTTGTGTAATTTCTTCTTTCGTTAAAAGATAAGATTCTGTAATAGAACGGATTTTGTCTTTTTCAAGAGCAGTAAGATTGTTAATAAATCCATTAAGTTTTACAGATATATGTTTATTCCAGCGTACTGATTTCACTAATGTATGTTCTAATTCTACACGTTCATTTACAAGGTAAGCGATTGTCTTTTGAGTAAACCATATTAGCTTTTCTATACGTTCTTTCTCTATGTCACGTTCTGCAAGATTAGAGAGAATGGACTCTGTTACATCTCCAAGTTGCTGGCTACTCTCTTGAGAAGGAGAGTACGGGAAGAATTTTGCATTTGGGAAATGGACTGTAAGTTTACTAATTAGATTTTCATTGGTAGTCGTATTATTTGTGTGTAATACGAAATGAATTTGTAAGTTTGGCACTTGTTCACGTAAATAAAGTAATGTATCAAGTTCTTCGCCATGTAATGGTGAAGCAGAATTTAATATGTAAATAAGGCTCTCTGCTGCCTGTAAGTATTCAAAGTATGAGCTGTTTTTATCCAATTGTCCTTGAACAGATGGTGTAACAAGAAATGCAAACTTATTTTTTCTTAAAAATCTACTTGGTAACTTAATTTCTATACATTTTTTCTCAAGTTCTGACTGGGAAGATGTATCCATTATTTGATGGACTTCATCAAAGTTCGAGATGTTTTTTACATCTAGATCATTGAATTCCGTTATTGCAGTTTGACTATCGTCTTTAAATAGAATAGGAGCTGTTAAAGTCTCAGTTAAGATGTTCTCTCCTAATATTGAATTGACGAATGACGCTTTATCATGGTCACTTGTTCCAGCTATTAGTAGTTTATTAACATGTAAATCACATAGTTCATGGACGAGTAGCGTAAATTGATGACTTAAATCTACATCATTTTTCTCGGCCCATTTAGCAATTGTTTCGAATAGATGAGAAACGGTTTCCATATCTACATTTGTTTCAGCTGATGAATTAGAAAGTAAGGCTCCAGCACTTTTTACGAGTAATGATTCTAAAGTTATAGGTGCAACTTCATTCCATGCTAATACTGCGGCAGAAACAAGTAAGGAATCCTTTGCTTTTGTTAAACTAAACCAATTTGTTAATAAATCAGGAACAAGACCGTTTAATTCATGCATAAAATGATCGCCAGTAATTAATGCAAAGTATGTTTCTTGGTAGCGGGTAGAAATTTCATTCCAATTGTCATTGTTATCTGTTTCAATATGTAAAAATAAATGATTCATGCTTTGGATCCAAGAAAGGTATAATGGTCCATTTTGATAGCTGTTCCAAAGGGCAATAACAAACTCTTTAAATTGGACTTGGTCAATTGCATATAAAGCTTTTAAAGAATCATAGAAATATTCTGGTTTGATTTGTTTAGTAAATCCTTGGTTTACGTAATGGATTAAAGTATCGAACCAATGTAATGACTTTGTTCGAATTCCCTCTTGAACTGCAAGTTCGATAGCGTTGTTCCAATCTTCTTGTTTTTCATAGAAAGAACGTGCGATTGCAGTGATATTCGGATAGTCTGGTTGAAATGCCACAGCTTCACTAATCGTCTTAAAAGCTAATCCTAAACGATCTTGCTCGATATAAAGAGAAAGAAGTTGCAAGGAAACTTCCATCGTAAGAGTTGTACCTTCAGTTTGAATAGATTGATAAATTTCTTCTGCTTTTGGTAAGAATCCGAGTTCAAAATAGGCATCAGCAATATTTTTGGTTGCCCAAAGTTCAAGGTCGTTATTTACTTTCTCCCACTTAAATATGGCTGCTTCAAAATCTTTATTTTGGTAATAAAATTCACCTTGAGCAAAGCGAATATTAGAAATGTTGGAGAATTCATTTTTAGATTCATTTATGTATGCTTCACCGAGTACTTCCGATACTGGAGTAGAAATTTCTTCTGTTAAAAATGTTTTATAGTAAACTTTTTGGATAAATTGATTTTCAATGGTCATGTTCGTTCCCCCCTGTATAATTTAGAAAAATGATGTTGTATGTAAAAGGGTACATGTTTTTTAATAGATAGAAGTTGTATTATATAGACCAAACTATGTTTTTGCTAGATGTATCATTTTTCTTGAGAGTTAAACCGTTGCGAAAAGTAGCTTTCCTTTATTGTAACAAAAAAACAAGCATATGAATTTTTATTTTTTAATCCTGATTGGTGTGAGCTAATAATCAGTGGAGATAGACAAAATACCCACTGATTAAAGTTTCACTTTATCGCTGTTAAAGGAATGGATAGAAGTAGAGTTCATTATAAAAACAATGTATAGTGAATATGTATACCATGTTTGTCTTAAAGAGAGAACGGGCAAAATGTGGAATAACGATCGTGCATAGGATGTGTCTTCCGAATGGAACAACATATTGGCGAGTTAATCGCGCATTATGGGTATTTTGGAATTATTATAGCATTGGCTGGTGGGATTGTCGGATTACCGATACCAGACGAGTTTTTATTGACCTTTGTTGGTTATAATGTTTCAAAAGGCGTTATGTCAGGAACTGCTGCTTTTTCAAGTGGGATGGCGGGTGCGATGTTAGGTATTACATTAAGCTACATATTAGGTTTAAAACTCGGTCTTCCTGTTTTAAAAAAATATGGGCCGAAAGTTAGAATTAAAGAACATCACATTGAAAAAACACATATTTTATTTGAAAAATACGGTCCATTTCTTTTAATGATTGGTTACTTTATACCAGGAGTACGTCATTTAACAGCATATTTTGCTGGGGTTTCGAATTTAACATTTTGGCGTTTTTGCTTGTACGCTTACGGTGGTGCGCTCATTTGGATAAGTGTTTTTATCGGACTTGGCTGGAAGTTAGGAGAGAAGTGGCGATTTGTCGAGTATAGTTTACATCATTATGGAATATGGATTTTAATCATTTCAGCAGTTGTTACATGCATTGTATGGTTTTACATAAAGAAAAAGAAAAACCGCTAATAGCGGTTTTTTTAGCTGAAAGCAATAAATAGTACACCAGCTGTAATAAAGACTACACCGATACCAGTCATAAAGTTTAACTTTTCACCGAGTATAATCATCGCAAGAATAATAGAAAACACTACACTTAATTTATCGATAGGGGCTACTTGAGAGACCTTTCCTGTTTTTAAGGCAAGAAAATAAAATAGCCATGACGAAGCACCTGCAACCCCACTTAATGTGATAAATAGCAGTGCTTTTTTATTTAGCAGTACGTCGCCGATATTTTGAAATTTACCTTGTATAATAATAACGCCTATCATAAATAATGCCATAATAATAGAACGAACCGTCGTAGCAACATTGGCATCGATTCCATCTAAACCAATCTTTCCAAAAATAGATACAAAGGCAGCAGCAATTGCTGATAATAGTGCGAATAATAGCCATGAGCTCATAGTAAAATTCCTCCAATCTTACATTATTATACATGAAAATCATTCTCATGTATTAATAACGAAATAATCCCCACCTTATATTTTTAATAAGGTGGGGATTATTATACTACTCTGCAATTTCCTCATATAAAAAGTACGTTACATTATAAATATGCTCTACTTCATCGTCTGTCATAAACAATAATTCGTCACGCTCAATTCCTTTTTTCTTTTCAATAAACTCAATCATGTTTTTACGTTCTTCTCTTTTCATCAATTTTATTTCTCCTCTCAATCTGTTTTAATACAGTTTATTTAAGTTACTGCTATTATATAACAGAATCTTTAGAAAGTTCCACCTATTTTATTGTTTTTTTCAGAAGAACTTTTCGACAAAACAAGCCCACCTAAGGGGGGCTTGTTTTATTTTATAGTCGTAAAAACTCGGGCTCCGTCGTACCTGCACCATCGATGTAATAAATTGTGTCGGGATTGATTTTTATCAATACGTAATTAGGGTCTTCAGGACCCAGTAACCAGCGTTTTAAGCTATTATTCCAAAACTTGTTTTTTAATGTTGAGTCTTCCTCGATTGAAGCTATGCCTTCAACTTCTATATAATCTTCATCTAATTTTTTTCCTTCTCGTCCGAGCAGTACATGTACATTTGGATTGTTTTCGATATCTGTTATCTTTTTTGATTTTCGATCTGTTGCAACGTATAGTACAAAATCTTCATGGAAAAACATCATAAAAGCGCTGTGTGGCTTCTCATTACGTACAGTAGATAACACACCTGTTCTTTGACCTTGAATAATCGTTGCAATTTTTTCTTTTAAGTGCATACTTTTAACCTCTTTTCATAATTTATAATTTTCTCCGTTTAAACAAGATAAATTAAATATCTTTCATACTGTTTTCTTCAATCTGATTTTTTAAACGTAATTGTGATGAAATCGGACAAGTTAGGAGAAGAATAATATTAATGATGAGGAGAAATACATACGATGGAAGGATGGAAAGCATGTTTAATAAAATATTTCTTATAGTAGCGCTTATAGGTGTACCACTTTCTGTACTCGGAAAAACAATGCATTGGCCTCAAACGATTATGTTTGCTGTATATTGCATTACAATTATCGCATTAGCGGGGTTTATGGGGAGAGCAACAGAAAGTTTGGCAATTGTCTCTGGACCTCGAATAGGTGGATTATTAAATGCAACTTTCGGTAATGCCGTTGAACTTATCATTTCAATTTTCGCACTTCAGGCAGGATTAATTGAAGTTGTGTTAGCTTCGTTAACGGGTTCTGTACTTGGAAATTTACTATTAGTAGGAGGGCTGTCCTTTTTTATAGGTGGATTAAAATATAAAAGACAAAGCTTTAATGTTTACGACGCAAGACATAATTCAGCTTTATTAATTTTTGCTGTTGTCGTAGCCTTTGTTATTCCAGAAATTTTTTCAATGAAGATGGATGCGGGAAAGACGTATCAATTAAGTATTGGTGTATCTATTATTATGATTATTATGTACCTTGCTGCATTGCTATTTAAGTTAGTTACGCACCGTGGTGTATATCAACATAAAAGTGACGAAGTAGCGCATGAAGAAGAGCCAGAGTGGTCGAAAGGTAAAGCACTCCTTATTTTAGCGATAGCAACGATTGCAGTAGCTTACGTGTCAGAGGCTCTCGTGCATACATTTGAGACGGTTGCGAAGTCGTTTGGCTGGTCAGAGTTATTTATAGGGGTTATTATCGTTGCAATTGTTGGAAATGCAGCGGAACATGCATCTGCAATTATTATGGCTTATAAAAATAAAGTAAATATTGCAGTTGAAATTGCAGTAGGTTCTACATTACAAATTGCGATGTTTGTTGCTCCTGTATTAGTATTGCTTTCTATGTTTTTTGCACAAAGGATGCCTTTAGTGTTTACAATACCAGAACTTGTGTCCATGATTACAGCTGTTTTCTTAACGATTGCAATCTCCAATGATGGGGATACAAACTGGTTTGAAGGAGGCACTTTATTAGCTGCGTACGTCATTATGGGAATTGGTTTTTATTTATTATGAAAAATAGGCATAACAATTGTGTCCAGAGAAAACAATAAACAAAGTAGTATATATACCTTTATGTAGGAAGGAGCCAGACAGGTGAAACGAGTATACAGCATATGTCTTTCAACCATGGTCTCGTTTATTTTATTATTTCCTAACAGTAGTTTTGCAAAGACAACGGTAGAAACAAAAATGCCTTCATCTGTTTTAAATATTTCAAAAGACAATACGTTTCCAAACGATGCGCAAGATTTGCCGCGCTTACAGCCTAGTAAATTTGCTCAAGAACTATTGAAAACAGCAAATATTAAAATTGAAAATCCGGACTTAATTCGGATGTTTAATGAAACGACAATTTCAAATGCACCGCTTGCAGTAGGGTACCGCGCAAAAATTTATTTAGGTCAATGGGCTTTAAATTATGAATCGGTAGATACATCGATTAATTGGGAATATAAACAAGTGAATCGTAATGTGTACGATAATCGAGGAGGAGATCGCTTATATCCACTTCGTTATAAGCAAGAAACTCAAAAGACGATTGAAGGCGATTTAACAGCAGATATGAAAGATGCTACAGATGTGAAAAAAATGATGCTGCTAAAAGCGCTTGAAAAAGTACAGTTGCCACTTTCATTTAAAACGACCATTGGTTATGGTACAGGACATGAGCGTGTGTATAATATTAGTCCGAGTCAACTTGGATATTTATATGCTTATACGCCAGCAGTAAATGAAAAAGGAAAAGTAACGTTTGGAGAAGTGTACCTTGTTTTAAAAGGAAATCAAAAAAGACTTGTTGTAAAAAATGTTACCTCTCAAGGAATTGGAGCAGCTATTCCAATTCATGATCATTTGTTTTTTAAATTTATTTCCTCGTCGCATGCGCAATGAAATAAAAAAACGTCAGCCCATATAAGCTGACGTTTTTATTTATAACATAAGGTTTGATTTTTTTGATAAGAAATCTTCTGTTGGATAGTAGCTGTTTTTTACAAGAACATTCGGTCCAAGACATTTCACCGCAGGGCAATGACAGCTTAATGATTTTGCTGTTTTTGAAGCGCTCCATTTCTCATATGCTTCTTGTAATGTATTTGTTTGTATGTTTCCTAGAAGCGGAACATCACCAAAGTCCGTCACAATAATATTTCCATCGAAAATGTTTACATTTAAACGAGAACGGCCATCTGGATCATTACGTACAGTTACATTTTTACTTTCATGTAATTTCTTAAATGTAGCTAAATCGCGTTCATCATCACTACATGCATAGAAAGGTAATGTTCCAAATAACATCCATACATTTTCGTCACGAATTTCTAATAAATGTTCAATAGCTTTTCGAATTTCGTCTTTTGTTAAAATTTCAAGTGTGCTAGCGAAGTCACTTGGATACATCGGGTGCACTTCATGACGTTTACAACCCATTTCCTCAACGATTTGACGATGAATATGTTCAATGTGTGGTAGAGTTCTTTTGTTTAACATCGTTTCGGCTGATACGAGTACACCTGCATCGGATAGAGCTTTACTATTGGTAATCATTCGTTCGAATAATTTTGCACGTTGTTCATAAGTAGGTTTACGCTCCATCATTGCAAATCCGCCTTCAACGAAGTCATCAATTGTTCCCCAGTTATGAGAAATATGCAGCACATCTAAATAAGGAATAATTTGTTCGTAACGTGCTAAATCTATAGTTAAGTTTGAGTTGATTTGAGTGCGAACGCCTCGTTCATGAGCGTATTTTAAGAGTGGTGTTACATAGTTGTCGACGGATTTCTTTGAAAGCATAGGTTCTCCGCCAGTAATACTTAAAGAACGTAAATGAGGAATCTCATCTAATCGTTTTAATAAAAGCTCCATCGGAAGCGGATTTGGATCTTTCGGCTGTAATGTGTAACCAACAGCACAATGCTCGCAACGCATATTGCATAACGTTGTCGTTGTAAACTCAACGTTTGTTAATAGTAGTTTGCCGTACTCTTCAAGGTCCATATACGCTTCCCATGGATCGTAAGAAGGAGTAATCGGCTTCATTTTTTGTGATATCGTCATATGAAATACTCCTTTGACTATTGAAATAACAATTTGTCCATTCTCTATAATAGAAGAATATGTACTTTTTATAAAGTGAAACTTTTTAGCGGAAAAAGAGAGAGGGCTTACATTATAGCGGATAATCGTGACAAAATTGATGAAATTTCATGCCCATAGCAATCATTTTTGCGGTATAATAAAAGCAACTCGAATTAAAAGGAGAGTGCCTTCATGGGAAAAGCAATTCAAGATAAAGATACACAATTAGTATATTTAAAAGAGCGTTTAAATATGTTCATTGAAGTAATTGATACAATTGAACCTGAAGAAGTAGAGTTAGAAGATGTAGATCGTCTTCTTGCGATGTTAGATGAATTAGAATTAAAATGTGAGCAATTTAAAAAAGACGAATAATATATTAAAAAGGCTGCCAATACAAAATTGGTAGCCTTTTTCTGTACGGATAATAGAAGGAATATAGAAAAAAAGGTATAATCAAGTTGTGAAAAATCTCATTTATACTTTAATAGCATGAAATAAAGTGAAACTTTAATCAGTGGGGAAGTTTATTCCCCACTGATTATTAGCCTTCACCAATCGGGCGTTTACGGGCAGCAGGGCTCCAACCTAACTTCTTTGCTCTAGTCAAATTTCGAGGTGGGAGTGTTACTGCCCGTTCATGCGGGATAAATAAAGGGCTGAAGAGTATAACGATGGAATTTTCATCTCGTAACGTTTTGGTAGCGTTCACAATTGAGGGGGAAGTAACAATGGAAAAGCTTCAAGAAAGCATGTATCAACTAGTTGTTGAAACGTCAACGAACTTACCGAAAGATGTTCGTCGTGCGATTCAACAAGCGAAAGAGCGAGAAAACGCAGGGACTCGTTCAGCGATGGCACTTGGCACAATTACGAATAACATTAAAATGGCAGATGATAACATCTCGCCGATTTGCCAAGATACAGGGATGCCAACTTTTAAAATTTATACACCAGTTGGTGTGAATCAATTAAAACTGAAGGAAGCTATCTATAGTGTGCTTGAGCGGGCGACAAAAGATGGTAAACTTCGTCCCAACTCTGTTGATTCTCTTTTTGGAGACAATAGTGGAAACAATTTAGGACCAGGTACACCAGTTATTAAGTTTGAGCAATGGGAAAAAGATTATATTGATGCACGTTTAATTTTAAAGGGCGGCGGTTGTGAGAATAAAAATATTCAATATAGCTTACCGTGTGAATTAGAAGGACTTGGACGCGCAGGCCGTGATTTAGAAGGAATTCGTAAATGCCTTCTTCATGCTGTATATCAAGCACAAGGTCAAGGATGTAGTGCAGGTGTAATTGGTGTTGGTATCGGGGGAGACCGAACATCAGGTTACGAATTAGCGAAAAATCAATTATTCCGTACATTAGATGACATCAATCCTGTACCAGAGTTACAAAAACTTGAAGAATATGTATTAGAAAATGCGAATAAGCTTGGCATTGGTACGATGGGATTCGGCGGAGAAACAACTTTACTTGGTTGTAAAATTGGCGTATATAATCGCCTGCCAGCTAGCTTCTACGTATCTGTTGCGTATAATTGTTGGGCATATCGCCGCCTTGGTGTAAAAATCCATCCTGAAACAGGAGAAATTATGGATTGGCTATATCAAGAAGGCGACGATACACTGGAGCAAGAAGTGCAAGAAAAAACAGAGCAACGTGAAATTGTATTGCAAGCACCAATTACAGAAGAGCAAATTCGTGAACTTCGCGTTGGTGATGTTGTAACAATTAATGGCATGATGTATACAGGTCGTGATGCAATCCATAAACATTTAATGGATAACGATTGTCCAGTAGACTTAAATGGACAAGTTATTTATCACTGTGGTCCAGTTGTAGTGAAAGACGAGAATGACAATTGGAAAATTAAAGCAGCAGGACCAACGACAAGTATTCGTGAAGAGCCATACCAAGGGGATATTATGAAGAAATTTGGTATTCGTGCTGTAATTGGTAAAGGCGGCATGGGTGCAAAAACATTAGCAGCATTAGAAGAACACGGCGGCGTGTACTTAAACGCAATTGGTGGTGCGGCGCAATATTATGCGGAATGTATTAAAGAAGTGAAAGATGTTGATTTCTTACAATTTGGTATTCCAGAAGCAATGTGGCATTTACGCATTGAAGGTTTTAAAGCAGTTGTAACGATGGACTCTCATGGCAATAGTTTGCATGCCGATGTTGATAAAACATCGCTTGAAAAATTAGCGAGCTTTAAAGAGCCAGTATTTAAGTAAACAAAAATGCACCTCGAATGATTCGAGGTGCATTTTTTTGGTATATATAGAAAAACATGTTCAGCATGAAAGAAAGCAGGGAAACAGAAACTACAGGTACGATTATATATGGAAAGGAGACTATTTATGAAATATAAATGGTTATATATAGGTCTCATTTTTTCAATTATGATGGCACTTGTTCCAGTTTCAACATTGGCTTATACAAACACTCCACATAACTGGGGAATTCCGCGTCCTAAAAATGAAATAGTACCAGATGCAGGGAAACTTTATACAGAATTGCTACAAAAAAATGGCGGATTTTATTTAGGGGATACGAAGAAAAAAGATATTTATTTAACATTTGATAATGGATATGAAAATGGTTATACAGGCCAGATTTTAGATGTATTAAAAGAGAAGAAGGTACCAGCCACTTTCTTTGTAACAGGGCATTATATTAAAACCCAAAAAGATTTGTTGTTACGAATGAAAAATGAAGGGCATATTATTGGGAATCATTCTTGGAGTCATCCTGATTTTACAGCAGTAAACGATGCAAAACTTCGTGAAGAGTTAACGAGTGTAACAGAGGAAATAAAAAAAGTAACAGGACAAAAAGAAGTGAAATATGTACGTCCTCCGCGCGGCGTATTTAGTGAAAGAACATTAGCTCTTACGAAAGAAATGGGCTACTATAATGTATTTTGGTCACTTGCATTTTTGGATTGGAAGGTGGATCAGCAAAGAGGATGGCAATATGCGCATAACAATGTAATGACGATGATTCATCCAGGATCTGTTTTATTACTTCATGCAATATCAAAAGATAATGCAGAAGCACTTGCGAAAATCATTGATGATTTGCGCGAGAAAGGGTATCATTTTAAAAGTCTAGATGACTTAGTGAAAAGCAATCAACCGTAAGCATGTATGCTTGCGGTTTTCTCATGCTATAATGATGTGTAAAAAGGATGGGGAAACGTATGTGGAGCGAACATGTTACGTTAGAGTATCCGTATCATTTTGAAGAAGTATTAAAACGTTTATCTTTTAATCCTCTCAACGTCATTCAATTAGATGAGAAAGTCATTTATGTCCCGCTTTGTATAGACGAGGAACAGGTTGTTGTTCGCTTGCAAGGGATTGGTACTGTTCAAAATCCACAGTTTTGGATTTCTAGTCAGGCAGGGAATCCGGAGAAGGTAATGAAACGAATGAGGGCCATTTTTCATTGGGATGATCCGTTTCAAGATATACAAAATCATTTTTTAAGCACATCATTACGTCCACTATTTGAGATGTATGCTTATACTCCAATTATTTTAGAATTCGATTATTTCGCGTGTCTTCTTCGCTGTATCATTCATCAACAAATAAACTTGAAATTTGCTACTGTGCTAACAGAACAATTTGTGAAACGGTATGGAACAGAGAAGAACGGTGTATTCTTTTTCCCCACTCCGGAAATAGTAGCAAATATTTCAATAGAAGAATTGAGAGAGCAGAAGTTTAGTCAGCGGAAGGCTGAATATATAGTAGGATTAGCAGAACGTATTGCCCATGGTACATTAGATTTAGCGAGTATAGAAACCAAGACGGAAGAAGAGGTTTCAGCACAATTGTTACCAATCAGGGGGATTGGTGCATGGACAGTGCAAAACTTTTTAATGTTTGGGCTTGGGCGGAAAAATATGTTTCCGAAAGCGGACATTGGGATTCAGCGTGCTGTGCAAGGTGTATTTCAATTAGATGATAAACCGGATGATGCATTTTTAGAAAACGTGAAACAAGAGTGTGAACCATACTGCAGTTATGCAGCGTTATATTTATGGAAAAGTATAGAGTAGAGGTGTAATCATGATACAAAAGCAACATGAGAGTAAGTTGGAAGTTGGTCAAACGTTTCCTGTGACAATTAAACGTCTTGGGATTAACGGAGAAGGCGTTGGTTATTTTAAGAGACAAGTTGTTTTCATTCCAGGGGCATTACCAGGAGAAGAAGTCGTTGCTGAGACAACGAAAATTCAGCGTGGCTTCGCTGAAGCGAAAGTGAAAAAGGTTCGTAAAGCTTCACCACATCGTGTGAAAGCGCCATGTCCAGTATATGAGGAGTGCGGTGGCTGTCAGCTACAACATTTAGATTATAAAGAACAATTAAATCAAAAACGTGATATCGTTGTACAAGCAT
Source organism: Bacillus cereus group sp. N24 (assembly GCF_016483345.1). NCBI lineage: Bacteria > Bacillati > Bacillota > Bacilli > Caryophanales > Bacillaceae > Bacillus > Bacillus cereus group sp. N24. The sequence goes on along the minus strand of NZ_JAEHCA010000022.1, from coordinate 50,831 downwards.
TTGAGAAGTACATGAATAACACTTTGGAAGAGAAAATTCGTCCGACGCTTGGCATGGAAAATCCATGGCATTATCGTAATAAGAGTCAATTACAAGTGGGGCGCAAAGATGAGAAGGTTATTACAGGGTTATATAAACAAAACTCACATCAGTTAATTGATATTGCCCATTGTATGATTCAACATAAAGCAACGAATGAAGCGACAAAAGTTGTAAGACGCATATTAGAAAAATTAAATGTTTCTATTTACAATGAGAAAAAACAAAAAGGTTTAGTACGCACAATTGTAACACGTACTGCAGTTCAAACAGGGGAAGTACAAGTTACACTTATTACAACAAAAGAAGAACTGCCAAATAAAGAACAATTTATTGCAGAAGTACAAAAACAGATGCCAGCTGTTAAATCAATTATGCAAAACGTAAACTGGCGTAAAACATCTGTTATTTTTGGCGACAAAACATTTAAATTAGCTGGAAAAGAAGTAATTCAAGAAACACTTGGTGATTTATCATTTGAATTATCAGCACGTGCATTCTTCCAACTGAATCCAGAGCAAACGGTTGTTTTATATGATGAAGCGAAAAAAGCAGCTGCTTTAACAGGGAATGAGAAAATTGTAGATGCGTACTGTGGTGTTGGTACAATTGGTCTTTGGCTTGCGAATGATGCAGCGGAAGTACGTGGTATGGATGTAATTCCAGAAGCGATTGCAGACGCAAGAAAAAATGCGAAACGTCACGGATTTACAAACACGAAGTATGAAGCAGGTAAAGCTGAACAATGGTTACCAAAGTGGGTAAAAGAAGGATGGCGTCCAGATGTAATTGTTGTCGATCCACCACGTACAGGTTGCGATGATAAATTATTGGAAACAATTTTAAAAGTACAGCCGAAACGAGTTGTGTACGTATCTTGTAATCCTTCATCGCTAGCACGTGATGTGAATGCATTAATGAAGAGTTATGAAGTGGAATATGTGCAGCCAGTTGATATGTTCCCGCATACAGCTCATGTAGAAAATGTAGTAAGACTTGTTAAAAAATAAAGTTTATTCATATTCCCTCACGATATGAGGGAATATTTTCTATGAAGGAGAATACTATGCACAATTATAAATTAACGATTCAGTATGACGGTGCGCGTTATAAAGGGTGGCAACGTCTCGGTAATAATGATAATACGATTCAAGGGAAAATTGAGAGTGTCATATCTGAAATGGTCGGGAAAGAAATTGAAATTATCGGCTGTAGTAGAACGGATGCTGGTGTACACGCTTTGAATCAAGTGGCTAACTTTAAGAGTGATGAGAAGTTAGTGGAACATAAAGTGAAAAAGTATTTAAATCAATATTTACCAAATGATATTAGTATTACAAATGTAGAAGAAGTGCCAGATCGTTTCCATGCTCGTTACAACTCTAAGGCGAAAACATATCTATATAAAATTTGGAATGAAGAGCATACGAACCCATTTATGCGTAAACACAGCATGCACGTGAATAAAAAATTAAATGTGGAAAGCATGAAAAAAGCTGCGAAACATTTAGTTGGTTCACATGATTTTACTGCTTTTTCAAATGCAAAGTCTAAGAAAAAGTCTATGGTTCGAGAAGTATATATGCTTGAGGTTTCTGAAGAGGCAGGATTTGTACAAATTAGAGTAAGTGGTAACGGCTTCCTTCATAATATGGTGCGAAAAATTGTTGGAGCATTAATTGAGGTTGGATTAGGACAACTAGATGCTGACGCAATTCCAAATATTTTAGAAGAAAAGCAGCGCAATCAAATTAATTGTCTTGCTGAGGCAAGTGGTTTGTATTTGGAGAGTGTTGAGTTTTAATAATCAGTAAAAAATCGAGCTGTGTAGGCTCGATTTTTTATGTTTTGCTGTTAAGAAGATTTCTCTTTCTTAATACGTATTTTCAAATTCCAAAAAGCAGCAAGCATAATAGCTGCAAAGGAGCCGAAAATTGTTCCTAATAGCTTTGCATAAGGAGAGCTGCTTACATCGGCATTAATGAATAACATCATACAGAGCATGGTAGGGAAAAAGTATAAGTATTGTATTAACTTTAATTTTTTATCATTACTCATATATATCGCCCCTTTCTAGCATGTTATATGTTTAGTACAACATATTTTACCAATTTTCTGCGATTGGAGAAAGGTTCATTTCATATTTGTAAATGAAGTTTTTTAATTCGATATTGTAAGTTTTGTCTACTCAATCCTAAAAATTTTGCTGCTTGTGAGATATTACCATTATTCTTTTTAAGAATTTGAGTGATGTAGTTCTTTTCTATTTCTTCTATCGTGTGCTTTAAAGTTTTAGGTGTATCAGTATTGTAATTAGTTAGTGAAGGTTGCATATTGAATTCTTTTTTTATTCGTTCGCGAAAGCGAGTGGGTATATGAAACACTGTAATGATATTTTCATCTTCTATTAAGTTCATTGAACCTTCAATTATATGTTCCAATTCTCGTACGTTTCCGGGCCAATCGTATACATAAAAGAATTCTCTTACATGTACATCTACATCCGTTACGCTGAGCCCGAATTGAATATTGTACTTTTCGATAAAGTGCTGAACAAGAGCTGGAATATCTTCTTTTCGTTCCCGTAAAGGTGGAAGACATAAAGTAACGACACTTAATCGGTAATATAAATCTTCTCTTAACCGATTGTGTGCAATAGCTTCAAGAGGGTCTTCATTAATAGTTGCTATAATACGAACATCAATTTCTTTTTCTTGTGCACCTCCAATTCTTCGTATTGTTTTTTCTTGTATAGCCCGTAGTAACTTAGCTTGAAGCGTTGGGCTTAATGAGTTGATTTCATCTAACAACAAAGTCCCGCCATTTGCTTCTTCAAATAAACCAGATTTATCTATTGCTCCTGTAAAGGCACCTCGATTCGTACCAAATAATAAGCTTTCCATTAGGGTATCAGGTATAGCTGCACAATTTTGTGAAATAAACGGTTTTGTTGAACGCTGACTTTCATTATGTATACTTTGTGCAAATAGTTCTTTGCCAGTCCCTGTTTCTCCTACAAGAAGTATAGATGAGGATGTACGAATTACCCTCTTTCCTTCTGCAATGATTGATTGAATGGCTCCAGAATCACCAATTATGTGGTCAAAGGTGAATTTAGTATTTTGTTTTCGAGAAGGGCTCATTTTTATTGGTTGCTTTAAGTGACTAATCTCTTTTGAAATTTCAATAGCGCCTTTAATTTTTCCATTTTCTATTATAGGGAAAGTATCGTTAATCGTCGTAATTTCTTGCCCTTTATTGTTAAAATACGTTTGTTTTATATTTTTTTTTGTTTTTCCAAATTTTAATGCCTCTATAAGAGTACTATTTTTATTTTCTTCAAATGCAAATACCTCTAAGGGACTTTTATATAGCACATCTAAGCGGTCCATTGATTCAATTTCCATCATTTTACGGTTATAGATAATCGTTTTACTTTCCTCATTAATAATATGAATCCCGATATCGAGTTCATTGAGTAAAGCTTCATATAGCGCATTCATTTCAATAATTTGTTTAAAATTAATTTCTTCTGTATGCATGTATCATCTTCTCCTCGTTTTACCCTATGAAGACTGACTTTTTATAATTTTATTAAAATTCTCATAAAATCGCAAAATTTTTTTGCTATTTTCTTTCAAAACTTTTTAAATGATAGAAAAATTTTGCGGTTATGTAGATTTTTTTGTACGAAATCTTAATTTTTATATAGATATTGAGGTTGGTACGTATCTTGCATAAATAATAATTGAAATCTTTAAATGGAAGGAGTGGATGAATTAGAACTTTTCATAGGGTATGCGACATTTCAGTGCAAATTAATTAAGAGGAGGAATTTATTAAGTGAAGACGGTTATAGAAGGCGTGTATAGTCCTTGTTATGGGAAAGTAGAGAAATTATTTGTTACTGAAAGTTCTTACGTATATGAGTGGGAGAAATTAGCGTTAATTGAAACGATAGATAAACAGAAAGTAGAAATTAAGGTAGGCATCAGTGGTTATATCGAATCTTTAGAAGTGGTAGAAGGACAAGCTATCGCTGATCAAAAACTATTAATAACAGTAAGGGATGACCTTTTAATAACAGGTAGTGATTAATATAAGTGATATGTATTTTGCACTTTTTAATAATTAATTTTACAATGAAGAATTTTAAAAGCGTTTACAATTAATGGGTTTTAAAAAATGAAAAGGGGGGATTTATGTGATGGATCAAAGCCAGGGATTAAAAAGGGAGTTGAAAAGTCGGCACATATTTATGATTGCACTCGGAGGGGTTATTGGTACGGGTCTTTTTTTAGGATCTGGTTATACAATTCATGAAGCTGGACCTGGAGGAGCGATTGTAGCGTATCTTGTTGGCGGGTTTGTTATGTATTTAACGATGCTCTGTCTAGGAGAGTTAGCGGTTGCAATGCCTGATGCAGGATCTTATCAAACGTATGCAACAAAGCACATTTCGCCTGCAGCGGGTTATGTAGTCGGCTGGATGTCGTGGCTAAACTGGTCTGCTACGATAGGCATTGAATTAATTGCAGTTAGTATTTTGATGAAACGCTGGTTTCCCGATGTACCGTCATGGATTTGGTGTGTAGTGTTCGCAGTACTGCTCTTTGCTATTAATGCGTTATCTTCAAGAAGTTTTGCGGAAGTTGAATTTTGGTTTGCAAGTATTAAAGTAATTACAATCATTGCATTTATTATTTTGGGCGGGGCAGCGATGTTCGGTTTTCTAGATATGAAAGGAAATGAACCAGCACCGATGTTTTCTAGTTTTACTGATTATGGAGGGTTGTTTCCAAATGGATTATCAGCAATTTTAATTACAATGATTGCAGTTAATTTTGCTTTCCAAGGAACAGAACTAGTTGGAATTGCAGCTGGTGAGAGTGAAAATCCAGAGAAAACGATCCCGAAGGCAATTAATAATACAGTTTGGCGCATACTCGTTTTCTTTGTACTATCTATTTTTATTCTTGCAGGACTATTTCCTTGGCAGCAAGCAGGCGTAATAGAAAGTCCATTTGTAGTCGTATTTGATAAAATTGGTATTCCTTATGCGGCTGATATTATAAATTTTGTTATTATTACAGCGGTATTATCGGTTGCGAATTCAGGATTATATGCAACTTCCCGTATGCTATGGTCTATGTCTAATCAAGGAATGATTAGCCCGATTTTTGGTAAGTTATCTAAAAACGGTGTTCCTATTTATGCGTTGATTGTAAGCACGATTGTAGGATGCCTCTCATTATTATCAGGTATTTATGCGGAAGATACAGTTTATTTATGGCTTCTTTCAATTGCAGGGTTCGGAGCAATATTAGTTTGGGCATCGATTGCTTTATCTAACTTATTAGCTAGAAGGACATACGTAAAGCAGGGCGGGAATATTAAGGATTTGAAATTTAAAACACCATTGTATCCATTTGTTCCACTTCTTGCGTTAGTATTAAATTTAACAGTAATTGTTGGCATGGCTTTTATTCCAGAACAAAGAATGGCTTTATATTGTGGTATTCCATTTATGATTGTTTGTTTACTGTTTTATCGCGCTACCAGAAATAAGAGAAGTAGCGTAGAACATATTGAAAAGACAAACACAACTGAATTAGAAAGTTTACCCCGCATTAACGGGCAGTAAAACTCCACTTCAAAATTCGGCTGGAGATAAACTGCCCGTAAACGCCCGATTGGTGAAGGCTAATAATCAGTGGGGGATGAACCTCCCCACTGATTATGGTTTCACTTTATAATAGTGAGTCATTTAGAGACTGTAAAATTGTAAACAGTCTCTTTTTTTGTGAAAATAAAGCTGGAAACATACTACGTATGCAAAGGGGAATTAGCGATGAATCCAGAAATTTCGCAGTTGTTAAAACAAATAGATTCAAGGAAAGAGGAATTGCTCGAACTTACAAAAACATTAATTCGTTTTGAAACACCAGCGCCACCAGCGAGAAATACAAATGAAGCACAAGAATTTGTTGCAGATTTTCTAAGAAAACGAAATTTTAGTATTGATAAATGGGATGTATATCCGAATGACCCGAACGTTGTTGGTGTAAAAAAAGGGACGGAAAGCGGGACATATAAAAGTCTTATTATTAATGGACATATGGATGTAGCTGAAGTGTCGATAGATGAGGCATGGGAAACAAATCCGTTTGAGCCGTTTATAAAAGACGACTGGTTAGTTGGAAGAGGCGCGGCAGATATGAAAGGTGGATTAGCTGGATCCTTATTTGCTATTCAGCTTTTAGAAGAAGCGGGAATTGAATTGCCGGGTGATCTAATATTTCAATCAGTAATTGGAGAAGAAGTAGGAGAAGCAGGAACACTTCAATGTTGTAAACGTGGTTATGATGCTGATTTTGCAGTCGTAGTGGATACGAGCAATTTACATATGCAAGGACAGGGGGGCGTAATTACTGGATGGATTACTGTGAAAAGCCCGCAAACGTTTCATGATGCAACACGTAGACAAATGATTCATGCCGGAGGACGTCTATTTGGAGCGAGTGCAATTGAAAAAATGATGAAAATTGTGCAAAGCTTACAAGAACTGGAGCGTCACTGGGCAGTCATGAAAACGTATGAAGGCTATCCACCTGGAACAACAACAATTAATCCAGCTGTTATTGAGGGTGGCCGGCATGCGGCGTTTATTGCCGATGAGTGCCGATTGTGGATAACAGTACACTTCTATCCAAACGAAACGCATGAACAAATAATAGAAGAAATAGAAGCGTATATAAGAAAAGTAGCAGATGCTGATCCATGGTTAAGTGAAAATCCACCGCAATTTAAGTGGGGCGGAGAGTCGATGATTGTGGATCGTGGTGAAATTTTTCCTTCTTTAGAAGTAGATAGTGAACATGTAGCTGTAAAAACTCTTAGTACGGTACATGAATCTATTTTATCTAAAAATGCAATTTTAGATATGTCTGCAACAGTAACGGATGGTGGGTGGTTTAGTGAATTTCATATCCCAGCCATTATTTATGGGCCAGGTACACTAGAAGAGGCCCATTCTGTAAATGAGAAAGTTGAAGTTGAACAGTTAATTGAATTTACAAAAGTAATAACGGCGTTCATATATGAATGGTGTCATACGAAAAAATAGATTTGTATATTGAAATCGTACGGGTCTGCAACTTGTACGATTTTTTAGTGAACTATTTCAGAGTTGAACTTAAACAACAGCTGAAATAGTTTTTTATCCCGCTATTCGCCGGGCAGTAAGCCCCCCACCTCAAAATTCAGGGAAAGCAAAGAAGTTAGGTGGGAGATCAACGGCCCATAAAAACCCGATTGGTGAAGGCTAATAATCAGTGGGGATGAACAAAACCCCTACTGATTAAAGTTTTACTTTATTTTTCTATGTCTTTCGTTTTAGTTCAATTAATTTCTCTTTTGCTAATTCAACAGCAATTGCATCATCTAAATAGCCAATTGGAAAGAGATAGTCGGGGATAATGTCGGTCGATAAAATGAAATACAGTAATGCACCCCCAAGAATTGCACGTTCTTCTTTTGAAATGGTTTCATTACAAAATTGTTGATACATATCTGTTAATTGTTCAATGAAAGGGCCTGCACTATCAATCTGTTCTAACTTGCTTGAAAAACTTTCATGAATACGTTTTTCACCTTCTGTTGTTTGAGCATAGCGTTCATAAGTTTCAAGTTCTTGTTTTACGCGAGTTGTTGTGTAATCGAAGTCGAATAAGTTAGAGGATTGTAAAGTTTGCTGAATTGTATCAAGAGATGTATACATATCCGTCTTTTCTTTATTTATGTGAGGAGAATTAGGATACATTTCATCAAATAACAATTGAGGCGGAACTTGCAGACATTCTGCAAATTTTTGTAGATGTTTTTGTTTTGGTTGTTGTTTACCATTCATAATTCTTGAGATTGTTGCTGGATCAATATTTGTAAGTATTCCTAGTTGGCGCATGGATAAGGCACGTTCTTTTAAAAGCTTTTTGATTAATTTACCAAGCCGATCGTTTGGGTTTTCTTTAGGCATAGTGAAGGCACCCCTTTTTATTGTTGAAAAAATGTTGAGCATTTATTACAAGTATATGAAACAGACAGGCACAGTTGCTCAACATTTTCATAATATGCATTGAGAAGTGAGAAAAAGGGGTGACTGTTTATGAGTACGGCAGGTATATTTTCAATTCTTTTAATCGGAATTGCTTCTAATTTAGATAATGCAGGTGTTGGGATTGCATATGGCATTCGTAAAATTCGTATTTCGTGGTTTAACAATTTTATCATCGCATTTTTTGGTTTTTTATTTACTTTATTAGCTGGTTTTTTGGGGAATTGGATCGCATTATTTATTTCAGAGTTTACAGCAAACCTGATTGGAGCAATTGTTTTAGGGATAATCGGAGTGTTTATTTTATGTCAGCCTTTCTTGAGTAAAAAGGACACCATAGAATCTAAAGATGGTAGTGTACTTTTGGGGATTTTACGTGATCCAGAAAAAGCAGATTTTGATGGATCGAAAACAATTAGTTTTTCTGAGGCTCTTGTTTTGGGGGTGGCATTATCTATTAATAATATTGCAGGTGGGTTTGATGCTGGAGTAACAAATTTGAATCTGTGGTTTACGGCATGTATTTCTGGGGTGTTTAGTTTCATTTGTATTAGTGGCTTTTCATATATAGGAAAACGATTTTTAGCTGAATACTTAGGGAAATGGGCGACGGTAATTGCAGGAGTATTATTAATTCTTATTGGGATAGATCAGTTGTTGTAAACATAGAAAGGCAGTGTTCGAGCATTTCCTCGGAAATACTTGAATAAATTTCATATATCGACATCGGATATTTATTTTTTAATAAACATAAAAAGCACCTACAAAGGTGCTTCTTAGCGTATATCTTCAATTAATTGTTCCGATTCCTCGTGCATACTATATTCACTTAAAACTTGGATACAAAGCCATTTTAGTTCCTCAATGCTATGCTCAAGTTCTTCAGGGAGTACATGATGAATATCTTCGAGTCCCATTCCGAAATGTATAAGCTCTAGTACTTGATCATCGATGTTTCGATCCATTAATAGTTCAAGTACTTCTAAATTGAATATGTATCGGTGAGCTTCGTCGAGTGAAACAACTTTTAGCTTTAAGCTTTCTACAATACTCAATATAAAAAGAACAATTGTTTTTTCAAGAACAGGTTGTTTCGCCATTTGAAATATTAGTTTCATCTTTTACACCTCCACATATAGCGCTAGGTTGTACTATACTATTCAGGAGGGGGGAGCAAATATGCATAATAAAGAGAAACTTTCAGTACTGTTTTTGTAAGGATATTGATGACCAGTAACAATGAAGTTTCCGTAAAAAAATCCTGCTATATTAGCAGGATACCGCTCAATTAAAAAATGCTCCAACCTTCTTGAGCAGAAAGAAGTTCAAGAATTTTAAAACCAGCGATACTATTTCCGTTTGCATCTAAAGCTGGGCCGAAAATGCCGATACCCATCTCGCCTTTTACGCAACCGAAAATACCTCCAGCTACACCACTTTTTGCAGGGATACCAACGCGAATTGCAAATTCACCAGATTCGTTATACATACCGCATGTAACCATAAATGTTTTACAGATTTTCGTAATATGTTTAGGGATAATTTGTTTTTTCTTATATGGATCATATCCGTCCATTGCAAAAATTAAGCCAATACGTGCTAAATCAATACAGTTTACTTCAACTGCACATTGACGAGTGTATAAATCCATAAGTTCCTCAATGTCACAATCGATAATTCCATTTTGTTTCATATAGTAACAAAGTGAACGATTTAAGTAAGCCGTCTCTAATTCTGAATTGGCAACTTTAGAAGAATAATTAATAGTAGGATTATCTGTTATTTCACGTACAAAATGAAGAATGCGCTCCATTTTTTCTTCGTTATCTTGTCCCGCTAACATGCTTGTAATAGCTAATGCTCCCGCATTAATCATTGGATTAAGAGGTTTGGAAGGACTTGTCGTTTCTAACTTAATAATAGAATTGAATGGGTCACCAGTTGGCTCCATTCCAACTTTAGAAAATACATATTCTTCACCACGATCTAAAAGGGCAAGTGCAAGTGTAATTACTTTGGAAATACTTTGAAGAGTAAATAATGTCTGTGAGTTACCAGCATGGATATATTCTGTTTCTTTATGGAAAATGGCAATCCCTAAATCGTCTGGATTTGCATTTCCTAGTTCGGGGATATAAGTAGCAAGTTTTCCTTTTTTCGTATATGGTTTTACTTGTTCTAACAACTGTTGTAAGTTGTTTGTTTCAATGCACTGCATAGTACCAACGCTCCTATTTCGAATTAACTAAGTTTACTTTTCCCGATATGCTCGGAAATAAATAATAACATGAAAAAGTGGAATGATAAAACGAAAGTTACATGTTCTATAGTGAGTCGTTCGTTCCGACTATGCTATATTGAAAAAGGAGAATTTTCCTTTTATATAACAGTTTGGAAATAGAAAACTTATCCATAAAAAGTTCGGAAATAAAAACTACACATCTATACAACTATATGTTATTATGGTTATGTAAATAGAAAGCGTTTTCTAAGGCGTACTTATAATGATAACGATTTCATAAACTTGATAGGGGGAATTAAAATGTTGCAGTTTTTACAACGTATTGGTAAAGCGCTAATGCTTCCAATTGCCGTACTACCAGCAGCAGGATTATTGCTTCGTTTAGGACAAGAAGACGTATTTAATATTCCTGTTATGGCACAGGCCGGTGCAGCAATTTTTGATAATTTAGCACTTATTTTTGCAATTGGTGTTGCAATCGGTTTGTCTGTCGATGGTAGTGGAGCAGCTGGACTTGCTGGGGCAATCGGATATCTTGTTTTACAAAATACAACGAATGCTCTAAGTAAGGCGTATTCAGCAGCAGAGCTGAATGATAAATTAAAAAGTGTTCAAGATTTAGTCGGTTCAGTAGATCCAACTAAATTAGCGGATACAATGACAAAAGTTTCAAAAGCAGCGGCGTTAACGCCGAAAATAAATATGGCCATACTCGGTGGTATTATTGCTGGGGTTGTTGCTGGATTACTATACAACAAATTCCATAAGATTAAATTACCAGAATGGTTAGGATTCTTTGCTGGAAAACGTTTTGTACCAATCATTACTTCAATTGTAATGCTGCTTTTAGGATTAGTATTCGGTCAAATTTGGCCAACAATTCAAAGTGGTATTGATGCAGTAGCACACGGTATCGTGAACTTAGGTTCAGTTGGTGCTGGTTTATTCGGATTATTAAACCGTTTATTAATTCCAATTGGTTTACACCACGTAATGAACACATACTTCTGGTTTGTACTTGGTGACTTTACAAACGCAGCTGGCGATATCGTTCATGGTGATATTGCACGCTTCTTTGCAAAAGATCCATCAGCAGGTATGTTTATGACTGGTTTCTTCCCAATTATGATGTTCGGTTTACCAGCAGCATGTTTCGCAATGATTGCAGCTGCTAAACCAGAAAAACGTAAAATGGTTACAGGTATGTTAGGTGGTCTAGCATTAACTTCATTCTTAACTGGTATTACAGAACCGATTGAATTCTCATTCATGTTCTTATCTCCAGTATTATATGGTATTCATGCTGTATTAACAGGTCTTTCTTTATTCATTACAACAACACTTGGCATTCATGATGGTTTCTCATTTAGTGCCGGCGCAATCGATTACGTTTTAAACTTTGGTATTGCAACAAAACCAGTATTGCTAGCAGGAATCGGTTTAATTTACGCAGCAATTTACTTTGCAGTATTCTACTTCTTAATTAAGAAGTTTGACTTGAAAACTCCTGGTCGTGAAGATGAAGATGAGTTAGCTGAAGAGGGTGATGCACCAGTTGCAGGTTCAATTGGTGAAACTTACGTAGCAGCTTTAGGTGGAAAAGACAACTTAGCAGTTATTGATAACTGTGCAACACGTCTACGCTTACAAGTGAAAGATGCTAGTCAAGTAAACGAAGCTGCATTAAAACGTGCGGGTGCGAAAGGTGTTATGAAATTAAGTAACACAAGTGTACAAGTTATCGTAGGTACAAATGTTGAGTCTGTTGCCGATGATATGAAAAAACACGTATAAATAATTAGATAAGAGGATATCCAAAAAAGCTGATAATATCAGTTTTTAGAGGATATCCTCTTTTTTATGTTAAAAATTTAACGAGAATCTTACTTTTATAAATTTTCTTTTTCTTTTTTGTACATATAGGTTGGTTATATGTCTAGTGCGTGATAAAGTAGTGATGTTATAGAATAGATTATCCAAAATCCAGGTGAAAATTAGAAGTGAATTATCGGTAAATAAGGGGAAAAAGGCAATCATGGATCAGGAAAAAAATAATGCGAATGGGAAAGCACGTCGGCCGATTGTATACATAAAAAGAACAATCATTCTCGTCTTACTATTATCACTTGTATATTTCATGTATACAAAAATTGTTGCGCATAATAAGAAAGAGGAAACTTTAAAAGCGGCAGCAGAAATGAAAAAACAAGAAGAGCTAAAAAAGAAAGAAGAAGAAAAAAAGAAGCAAGAAGCACAAAAACAAACAGGGCAGGAAGAACAAGTGAAGCAAGCGCAAGCTGTGGAGAAGCCTGCTGAGGGATCACCTCAAGAAATTAATGAAAATGCTCAATTGGATCAATATTTACAGAGCATGGGATTTAGTGGAACAGCTGTTATTGTGAAGAATGGGAAAGTTCTTATGAATAAAGGATACGGCATGGCTAATAAAGAGAATCAAGTGCCGAATAATTCAGAGACGACCTTTTATATTGGTTCTATTTCAAAAGCGTTTGTAGCGACTGCTATTATGCAATTAAAAGATCAAAATAAGTTACAAGTAGAGGATACAGTTACAAAGTATATTCCAGACTTTCCTCAAGGTAATAGCATACAGTTAAAACATCTATTAACACATACATCAGGAATTCCAGAGTATGAGCAGGGGACAGAGGATATTTCTCATGAAGAATTGATTAAACGAATAGGAAAGCAAAAGCGTATTGGGAGTCCGGGAGAGAAATGGAAGTATTCTGATTCAAACTATTCTATACTTGCTTACATTGCTGAGAAGGTAAGTGGACAGTCGCTCGAAGAATATATAAAACAGCATATTTTTGCGACTGCAGGTATGAAACATTCTGGTTTTGGAACAGCGTTGGAACAAACAAGATTCCCATCAACGGGTTATAAAATAGTGAATAACAATATGACAACACCTAATATTCCGAGTATGTCACAACTATATGGTTGTGGTGATATATATACGAGCGCACATGATTTATATTTATTTAATGAAGCACTCTTCTCTGGAAAATTAATTTCAAAAGAGAGTTATAATCAAATGTTTACTGCCGTGAAAAAAGATTACGGATTTGGCTGGTATGTAGATCCAGGAAGCTATTCAAATCACGGTGTAATGCCAGGTTGGAATTGTTTAAATGGTTTTAGTAAAAATGGTAGTGTATATGTTGTTTTATTATCTAACATTCAAAATAACATTAAATCATTTGGTAAAGTGAACAACGACATTTATACGATGTTGCGAAATATTGAAGTGTAAAAGACTGTCTTTTTTGATAGTCTTTTTTTATTGAGGAAGTGTATGTGCAATGGGATAATGAAATAAAGTGAAACTTTAATCAGTGGGCGTTTTCTTCATCCCCCACTGATTATTAGCCTTCACCAATCGGGCTTTTACGGGCAGTCGATCACCCACCTAACTTCTTTGCTTTCGCCGAATTTTGAAGTGTGGGTCTTACTGCCCGGCAAATAGCGGGATAAATGGAAAAGGGGACGGGATATGAGTATACATAAGCATCACGCACGTAATGCGAAACGTATTTTTTTTGTATCTGTCATTGTATGGATTATCGTTGCAATTGGATTAGTGATGGAATATAAAAAAGGGATGCTATTCACTTCAGAGAAAGACAATCTGCAATTAATAGGTATTTTACTACCAGCAATTGGATTATTAATATATAGCTTTATAGAAAAACGAAGATCAAAAATACTTAAACAGGAAAATTATAATATAGAGACTTCTGAATTACTTGAGCAACAAAAATTTGTTGTTCGTAAAGAGGTAGGGATATTTCAAGTAATAACGTACTTTGGATTAGAAGGAAATACAGTAGGTTTTTTAAAAGAAGAGTATGATTTTGTTATTCAAAGTGTATGGCAAGCTGTACTCTCTTTTCTTTTTAAGGGACTACATAAGCAACAATTTTATTTATATAATCACTCAGGAGAAAGATTGTTGCGTGTTCAAAAGAATATGGGAGTACGCAACTTCTATATTTTTTCGAATATGGATGGAAAGGAAATTGGGGAGTTGAAACGAGTACTAAGTTTAACAAAATGGGAATGGATCTTTTTAGGGGTGGATGGTAAAGAATTTGGTAAAGTGACTGGGGACCTTTCAGCAACAATGCAGAAAATAGACTGGCGAGATGGCACGCATATTGATGTGAAAGAAGATGGTATTCCGTTAGAAGCTGTTAAGTATTTTTCGGCAAGCGGTGGTTCTCTTGTTACAGCTTCTATCAGTGAACAGGCAGAATTACCACGAGCAGTTTATTACAGTACAGCTGCCATTGTTACAATTAAAAATTAAAATACTTATAAAGATAGATGGGATACCGTCTATCTTTTTTATTTAGTTAAAAATTCTTGTTTCTTTGAAAAATGTATGTCTTACCTATCACATAAAAAGCCTGCTTTGTATACATTAAGATGTATGAATGTATTTTTATATTTTAAAAATAAATAGGAGGAGAAGTGTATGTGTCTGTTCAGAAAATATTGGCATAAATTATCCCGACTGTTTAATAGACAATTAGGTTATTTTTTAGATGACAAGTTACTGCCTGCTGTGGAACGACTTTTATTTTCGCAAAACTTTGCGAGATTTATTCAAAGAAATTCTAAGCAAGCTACAGAAGAATTTATTAAATCAAGTCAATTTCAATCGATTATTTGTAACATTTTAAAAGAATGTAATACATCACCGTTTAAAGAAATTGCAAAGCAATATTTAGGTAAAAACGTCGAAATTACTGTGACGGTTGGGCAGTTAACAGGTGTTATTGTAGCAGTTGGCGACGATTTCTTAACACTGCAAGAAGGAATAGGAACTGAAGTTTTATTACCATTTACAAGTATTATATCAATTAAAGAAGTGTAAGAAAGGAGAGTTATATATGTTATTTACTGATGAACTGCGTAACCATGTTGGTGAGTTAGTGCAAGTTGTGACAGCTGTAGAAATTGTTGCAGGCATTCTTTTATCTGTGACAGACGGGGCAGTAAGTGTTCGTACTTCTCCTTCCTATGGACCACCGGAAGATGTAATTGTGCGTACTCCTATTATTGCCTATGTTCGCTTGGAAGGGTAAGCGTGATACAAGTATGAGAGTATCAGTTGTTATTCCGGCGCATAATGAAGCAAGTACGTTATCTCAAGTTTTAGTAGAAGTGGAGAAGCTGAAGCCGTATGAAATTATCGTAGTAGATAATGGATCGACAGATGGGACGAAAGAAATAGCAATACAACATCATTGTCATGTGATTTATTATAAACATTCTCTTGGCAATGATGTGGGACGGGCAATTGGAGCAAGAGAAGCAAAAGGTGAAATTGTCTTGTTTTTAGATGGTGACATCGTTATTGAGAGTAAAGAGTTACAAAGTTTCGTGAAAGGGATTCGGCAGGGGCACCAAATTGTTGTGAATAATTTAACATGGTCGGTTTATTTAAAGATGAGACCACATTATACGACAGTTGGAAAATTCATGTTGAATCGCTATTTGAATAAAAAGGAGCTTGTTGTTGGATCTTTAATCGCAATTCCACATGCGATGAGTAGGGAAGTTATTGAGAAACTTGGGTGGTGGAATTTAGCAGATCCAGCATTATTTCAAGCGATGGCGATGTCTAGAGGAGTAGATATTGTCGATATGGCTTCGGTCGATGTAATTCATACAAATAAGGTTCGTCCTGTGCATACGGGAACATCACCTGGTTCTCCTTATCCGAAAGCGACTAGTCGTATTATGGGTGATCATTTACGTGCTTTGCAATATGTAATTGAAATGTATGGTAAACGCGGTGGTTTTTCGGAGGGAAACAGAGATAGAGAGTTTATAGGGAAATATAAACCAGTTGTATTAAAGAAAGAAAAAGCGAAATATAGTGCGATTATACCAGTGTCAGAAGAAAAGATGACTATAAAATCTGTTATACAAGAAGTGAAAAAAGCAGGAGTAGATGAAATTATTGTTGTTGCGAATGGAGCGGATATCGAGACTATTAAACAGGCACAGCTAGAGAATGTTATTGTTGTTGAATTCGGGGAGGCGCTTGGACATAATGTAGCGCGAGCGATAGGAGCCATGCATGCTACAGCTGATATTTGTTTATTTGTTGATGGTGATTTTGCTATTCCGGCAAAAAAACTAACTCCCTTTTTGCATGCTATTGAAGATGGGAGTGATATGGCATTAAATGATTTGCAATGTTTATTAGATATGTTTCATCCCGCGGATCCAATTAGTATGGGAAAATACTTTGTAAATTTAGTAGCGAAACGACCAGATTTATGGAATAACTCACTAACGGCAGTGCCACATGCTATGCATAAGAAGGTAATAGATAAAATTGGATATGACTCTCTCATTATCCCGCCATTAGCTCAAATGAAAGCTATTTTGGAGGGATTCTCTATTACAGCAGTACAATTTGTAGATGTTATAAAAACAAATCGAGTACGCCCAGAGCAACATGGATTTGTTAATGGACGTATTCCAGCATTTGACCGTATTTTCGGTGATCAACTTGAGGCGATTGCTTATCTATTACAATATACAGACGAACGCGGGAGTTTTACAGATGGAGAACGGGATAGAGATATTATTCAACAATTGAGAAAGGAAGAAAAGAATACAGATGAATGCTAGTAGTAAAGTAGCTATTATTGGATTAGGGTATGTTGGTCTTCCTTTAGCGGTCCATTTCGCAGAAAGAGGACATACAGTACTTGGACTAGATAAAGATACTAGGAAAATAGAATCGATTATAAAAGGAGAAAGTTATATTCCAGATGTTTCTTCTAAAGAGTTACAAAGTTTATTAACTAAAAAAAGCTTACTAGTAAATACACCAGATAAAGGTGTTACTGAGTTCCAAAAGAGTGATTATGTTATTGTTACTGTCCCGACTCCAATTAATGAGCAAAGAGAACCGGATTTAAGTGCTCTCATTTCAGCTTCGCATTATATACAACAAAACCTTCAAAAAGGACAAACCTTCATTTTTGAAAGCTCCACATATCCAGGTACACTTGAGGAAGTTATCATTCCTATTATTTCTCGAACTGGTAAAAAGGTAGGAGTGGATTATTATATTGGTTATTCACCGGAGAGAATTGATCCGGCAAATAGTCAATATTCAGTTCAATCGATTCCAAAGGTTATTAGTGGACAAACAGAACAATGTAAACAAAAGGTACAGGATTTGTATAGCACTATCTTCGATGTAGTTGTTCCTGTTAGTTCTCCAAAAGTAGCGGAGATGTGTAAGCTATTTGAAAATATTCAGCGCTTAGTTAACATTTCGTTAGTAAATGAGTTAAATATGCTATGTGAAAGTTTGAATATTAATTTTTATGAGGCGCTTGAAGCTGCATCTACAAAACCGTTTGGATTTACTCCGTATTGGCCAGGACCAGGAATAGGAGGACATTGTATTCCTGTAGATCCTTTATATTTTCAATGGAGAATAAAGAAAAATGGGGCTATTAGTCAATTAATTGAGGCGGCACATGTAATTAATGAAGAAATGCCAGAGAAAATAGTCGGAAAGGTAAAAGGCATGGTGCAATCACCCGCAACGGTTTTAATTGTAGGGATTGCGTATAAGAAAGATGTAAATGATTTGAGAGAATCACCAGCATTGCCAATTATTCAATTACTAATAAAAGAAGGATACGAGATAGAATACCATGATCCATATATTTCTTCTGCGGAAATTGGAGATAGGGTGTATCAATCTGTTTCCTTGGATGAACAAAAGGTTAAACAAGCAGATTGTATATTAATTTTAACTGATCACTCTAATATCGATTGGGAGCTTTTTAAAAGAATAAAGCGAGTAATCGATACACGTGGAATTATAAAGAAGGTGAGTGCATGAGTAAGAAATGTTTAATTACAGGTGGAGCAGGATTTATTGGATCACATCTAGCTGAAGAATTGGTGAAAAGAGGTTATGGAGTCACAATTGTGGATAACTTCTATAAAGGGAAAAATAAATATCATAATGAGTTAATGAAAGAGATTCCAGTTATTCCAATCAGTGTTTTAGACAAAAAGGCAATCGATGAATTAGTAAATCAACACGATGTAGTATTCCATTTGGCAGCAATATTAGGTGTTAAAACGACAATGGAAAAAAGTATAGAACTCATTGAAACAAATTTTGATGGAACGAGAAACATTTTACAAGCAGCATTAAAAGGCAAGAAAAAAGTAGTCTTTGCGTCTACTTCAGAAGTATATGGTAAGGGCAAGCCACCTTTCTCTGAAGAAGGAGATCGATTATACGGTGCAACTTCTAAAATACGCTGGAGTTATGCAGTTTGTAAAACGTTAGAAGAGACATTATGTTTAGGATACGCATTAGAAGGTTTACCGGTAACGATTGTTCGTTATTTTAATATTTATGGTCCAAGAGCGAAAGATGGTCCGTATGCAGGGGTAATCCCACGATTTATCCGTTCGGCTTTGCAAGGTGAAGACATTCTCGTATATGGCGATGGAAAGCAGACACGTTGCTTTACGTACGTAAGTGATGCAGTAGAGGCAACGATTCGAGCAATGGATGAGAATGTAAATGGTGAGATTATTAATATAGGTTCTGAGAATGAAAAAAATATTAAAGAAGTAGCAGAAGTAATCAAAAAACTAACAAATTCTTCTTCAAAAATTGTACAAGTTCCTTTTGAAAAAGTATATCCACATGGTTTTGAGGAAATTCCAAATAGAAGACCAGACGTAACAAAATTAAGAGAACTTGTTCAATTTCAAGCGACAATAACGTGGGAACAAGGATTGAAAGAAACTATTAAATGGTTTCGTGAAGAAAACAATGGCTAAGTCATTATCGGTTATTATTCCCGTATGTAATGAAGTGGATACGATTTCAGACGTGATTCAATCGGTAAAGCCATTCAATCCAGTAGAGATTATTGTAGTAGCTAATGGTTGTAATGATGGTACAGAAGGGGTTGCCGAGAGTTTAGGATGTAGAGTAATTCAGAATAAAGAGTCACTTGGTAACGACGTTGGCCGCGCAGTTGGTGCAAAACATGCGATAGGTGATGTATTACTGTTTATAGATGGAGATTTCGCTATTCAAACTTCAAAATTGCAATTATTTCTTAATCCGATTTTACATGATCAGGCTGACATCGTTTTAAATAATTTGGATGCATTATTTTTAAAAAAACAAAAACCACATTCCGTTACAGTATGGCGCCAAATATTAAATGCAATGTTAGAGCGCGAAGAATTAAAAATTGATTCTTTATTATCTGTACCTCATGCGTTGACGAAAGAAGTCGTTCAAAGTATTGGATATGAATGTTTTGTTAATCCTATTGTAGCTCATTTACGCTTAGCACAAAGTAAATGGAAAATTAGTCGTCATTGTGCAATTGACGTTATTACGCCGAATAAATTTCGGCCACTCGAGCATGCAGCATATGGCACGGATCTTGCACAAGCTGAAAAACGAATGATAGGTGACCATATAGAAGCTGTAGCGGAGCGGATAATAGGCAGCGATGAGCGTGGAGGATATTATGATGGAAATCGGAAAAGAGAGAGTGTCTATCATACTTTAAATTTTGAAGATTTTTATCAAGGATGGGGCGTTACATCTAATTTGTATAAAGGAAAGCAATTATCGGTAATTATTCCTGTACAAGATGAAGAGAAAACAATTGGAAACGTTATAGAGGAGCTTCGTAAAATTGAACCTTTTGAAATCATCGTTGTTGTAAATGGTTCGTCAGATAAAACGGCAACAATTGCAAAAGAAAAAGGAGCAACAACAATTATATATAAAGAAGCACTCGGAAACGATGTGGGGCGTTCGCTTGCAACTTATTTTGCAAAAGGAGAAATTGTGTTATTTATAGACGGTGATTTTGTTATTCCAGCTAGTGAGCTATATCCTTTTGCAAAAGCTATTGCAGATGGGCAAGATGTCGCATTAAATGATCTAAATCATTATTTAGATTTAAGAGTACCACTTCATCTCGTAACTGCATTTAAATATGCGTTAAATTTAGCTTGTGATAGAAAAGATTTAGGAGTAGGCTCTCTTATTGCCGTACCTAATGCATTTAGTAGGACGTGTTTGAAAGCAATAGGATATAGATCTTTACTGTCACCTTGTGTAGCGCAAGTGAAAGCTGTTCTTTCAGGATTCGAAATTGCATGTGTCAGTCGTGTTGAGGTCGATAAAATGAACCGTATTCGTCCCAGTGAACATTTTGCAAAAATAGGACATCCTCCAGCTGTACTTCGAATTATTGGTGATCATATCGAAGGATTAGAGCAATTAATTGCATTAAAGGGCAGTCGGGGTGGATTCTATGATGGAAATAGAAAAAGAGATGTTTTATAGGTAACAAAAAAAGTGTACAACATATGTACACTTTTTTGTTCCGTTATAAAAACTATAACAGATTAGGAGATAAGAGTATTACAGCTCTACAATGGGTATTGTTCTTATATTACAAAATAGGACTCGTATATAAGGGTACCAAAAAAATACAATTAAAGAAAGGGTTAATTATAAAGACTTTTGAGTGAAGTTAACACTATGCATACAGTAGTTTGCTCAACTTTTCACAAACATGTCACAACTATTTCGTTCACTTTCGCAAAAAAGTAGTATTCTAAGTGTGTAAGCTGTTATATAAAAAATCTTATTCCTGTACTAATCAAAAATGGAGGAGATTAGGATGACTCAAATATTAGAAAATGTAAAAAACGCATGGGAAAACTTTAAAGGTGAAAAATGGAAAGCAGAGATTGATGTTCGCGATTTCATTTTAAATAATGTAAACGTTTTCGAAGGGGACGAATCTTTCTTAGCGGGAGCAACTGAAGCAACGAAAACACTTTGGGATCAAGTAATGGATTTAACAACAAAAGAACGTGAAAACGGTGGCGTTCTTGATATGGATACAAAAATTGTTTCTTCTATTACATCACATGAACCAGGATATTTAAATAAAGATATTGAAAAAGTAGTCGGTTTCCAAACTGATAAGCCATTTAAACGTTCATTACAACCATATGGTGGTATTCGTATGGCGGAACAAGCTTGTGAATCTTATGGATACGAAATGGATAAAGAACTTAGTAAGATTTTCAGAGACTGGCGTAAAACTCATAATCAAGGTGTATTTGATGCATATACACCAGAAATGAAAGCGGCTCGTAAATCAGGTGTTATTACTGGTCTTCCAGATGCATATGGACGTGGACGTATTATCGGTGATTACCGCCGAGTAGCGCTATATGGTATAGATCATTTAATTGAAGCGAAAAAAGCTGATTTTAATTTAACTGGTGGTGTAATGAGCGAAGAGACAATGCGTTTACGCGAAGAGTTATCTGAGCAAATGCGTGCACTTCAAGAATTAAAACAAATGGCTTCTTCTCATGGTTTTGATATTTCTAAACCAGCAACAAATACACAAGAAGCTTTCCAATGGTTATACTTCGCATATCTTGCAGCGATTAAAGAGCAAAACGGAGCTGCAATGAGTCTTGGACGTACTTCTACATTCTTAGATATTTACATTGAAAGAGATTTAGAAAATGGTACTTTAACAGAAGAAGAAGTACAAGAAATCGTGGATCACTTCATTATGAAATTACGTCTTGTGAAATTCGCAAGAACACCTGATTATAATGAATTATTCTCTGGTGACCCAACTTGGGTAACTGAATCTATCGGTGGTATGGCTTTAGATGGTCGTCCATTAGTAACAAAGAACTCATTCCGTTTCTTGCATACATTAGATAATTTAGGACCAGCTCCAGAACCAAACTTAACAGTTCTTTGGTCTAAACAATTACCAGAGAACTTTAAAAACTACTGTGCAAAAATGTCTATTAAAACATCAGCAATTCAATATGAAAATGATGACATTATGCGTGCTGACTACGGTGATGACTACGGTATTGCTTGTTGTGTATCTGCAATGAGAATCGGTAAACAAATGCAGTTCTTCGGCGCACGTGCAAACTTAGCGAAAGCATTACTATATGCGATTAACGGCGGTAAAGATGAAAAATCTAAAGCTCAAGTTGGTCCTGAGTACGCACCAATTACTTCTGAAGTATTAGATTATGAAGAAGTTATGCATAAGTTTGATATGACAATGGAATGGTTAGCAGGTCTATATTTAAATACATTAAACGTTATCCACTATATGCACGATAAATATAGCTACGAGCGTATTGAAATGGCGCTTCATGATACAAATGTTCTTCGTACAATGGCGACAGGTATCGCAGGATTGTCTGTAGTAGCAGACTCATTAAGTGCAATTAAATACGGAAAAGTAAAACCAATTCGTGATGAAAATGGTATTGCAGTTGACTTTGAAATTGAAGGTGATTTCCCTAAATACGGTAACAACGATGATCGTGTAGATGAAATCGCAGTAAATCTTGTGAAAACATTTATGAATAAACTTCGTAAGCATAAAACATACAGAAATTCTGTTCATACAATGTCAATCTTAACAATTACATCTAACGTCGTATACGGTAAGAAAACTGGTAATACTCCAGATGGCCGTCGTACTGGAGAACCATTTGCACCGGGCGCAAACCCAATGCATGGTCGTGATACAAAAGGTGCATTAGCATCACTATTATCTGTAGCTAAATTACCATATGAAGATGCACAAGATGGTATTTCCAATACATTCTCTATTATTCCAAAAGCACTTGGTAAAGAAGATGATGTACAAGTACGCAACTTAGTATCTATGCTTGATGGTTATGCAATAAAAGAAGGACATCACTTAAATATTAACGTATTTAATCGTGAAACATTAATGGATGCAATGGAGCACCCTGAAAAATATCCACAATTAACAATTCGTGTATCTGGTTACGCTGTTAACTTTATTAAATTAACTCGTGAACAACAAATTGATGTAATTAACCGTACAATGCATGAAAGCATGTAAGTGAAAAAAGTGTCCCTCCGCTTTTAATATGTAGTGGAGGGAGGCTGTTTCAATAAAGGAGGAAGTAACATGGTAAAAGGAAGAATACATTCTGTAGAGTCTTGTGGTACTGTTGATGGCCCAGGGATTCGTTATGTCATATTTACACAAGGGTGTTTATTACGTTGTCAATATTGCCATAATGCTGATACGTGGGAGATCGGTAAAGGAAAAGAAATAACAGTTGAAGAAGTAATGCAGGATGTGACATGTTACCTTCCATTTATTGAAGCTTCTGGAGGCGGTATAACAGTTAGTGGTGGAGAACCATTATTACAGTTAGATTTCTTAATTGAATTATTTAAGAAATGTAAGGAAGTTGGAATTCATACAACAATTGATTCTTCTGGAGGTTGTTATTCTGAAGAGCCAGAATTCCAGCAAAAGTTGGATAAATTAATGGATTATACAGATTTAGTTTTATTGGATTTGAAACATATTGATTCAAAGAAACATCGTAAATTAACAGGGAAACCAAATGAACATATTTTACAATTTGCTCGTTATTTATCGGATAAGAATAAACCGATTTGGGTACGACATGTATTAGTTCCAGGTGTGACTGATAATGAAGAGGATCTGCAAAAATTATCTATCTTTATTCAAAGTCTGTCTAATGTTCAGAAAGTTGAAGTGCTACCATATCATAAGCTTGGTGTATATAAATGGGAGGCGCTTGGGCATAAATATCCACTCGCAAATGTAGAACCACCTACGGAAAAAAATGTAGAACAAGCGAGACATATTTTAAAAGCAGTCTAATCCAAATATTGGATTAGACTTTTTGCTTTCTTTACAATAAAGCCTAGAGTATATATATAGAAAAGAGTATACTGAAAATAGAATATCCATATTTTTGTAAGGAATAAGTGGAGAAATTTACATAATTGTAAAGGGAAATCAAAATAGTAAAAAGAATTAAGAAGTAAAAGAGTGAGTATCATGGAATAGAGAACATTTGTAAGTTATTGCGAAAGCTCTTATAGGAAAGTATAATGTAAAGATATGAGCACGGATAGGATTAAGGGGTCAATCTTATATGCTTTGCATATCCACGACAGGTACATAGCTAACAGGGGAATATTGGAATCCAAGTATGTAATGTTTAAGGAAAATGTTTTTCCTATTGTCGTATATGCAATATGGAGAAACAAAAAGCTAGGAGTGGATTTGTTTGATAAAAAACCCCAAGGTTTTAATTTTAACTGCACATTACGGTAATGGTCATGTGCAAGTAGCGAAAACATTAGAACAAACATTTCGCCAAAAAGGAATTGAAAATGTAATTGTATGCGACTTGTTTGGAGAATCACATCCATTTATAACTGACATTACAAAATATTTATATTTAAAAAGTTATACAATAGGAAAAGAATTATATCGTTTGTTTTATTACGGGGTAGAAAAAATTTATGATAAAAAAATAGCATCTTGGTACGCAAATTTTGGAAGGAAACGTTTGAAATCACTTTTACAAGTGGAGAAACCGGATATCGTTATTAATACCTTTCCAATCATAGCTGTACCTGAGTTGAAAAAGCAAACAGGTATTTCAATCCCTGTTTATAATGTGTTGACGGATTTTTGCGTGCATAAAATATGGATTCATCGTGAAGTAGATCGTTATTTTGTAGCAACTGATCACGTGAAAAAGGTGATGGTTGATATTGGTGTACCTGCGGAACAAATTGTTGAAACTGGAATTCCAATTCGCAATAGTTTTGAGCTAAAGATAAATCAAGACATTATATATAATAAGTATCAGTTATGTAAGAATAAAAAGATTTTACTAATTGTAGCAGGTGCTCATGGGGTACTAGGAAGTGTAAAAGAACTATGCCAGTCATTTATGACCGTACCTAATTTACAAGTAGTTGTCGTTTGCGGAAAAAATGAAGCTTTAAAACAGGATTTATTAGGATTACAGGAACAAAATTCGGATGCTTTAAAAGTATTTGGTTATGTTGAAAACATTGATGAGTTATTCCGTGTTACTTCTTGTATGATTACGAAGCCAGGTGGTATTACATTAAGCGAAGCAGCAGCATTACAAGTACCTGTCATTTTATATAAGCCTGTCCCAGGACAAGAAAATGAAAATGCGTTGTATTTTGAAAAAAAAGGAGCTGCAGTTGTAATCCGTGATGACAGTGAGGTTTTTGCAAAAACAGAGGCGTTATTACAAGATGATATGAAGCTTCTCCAAATGAAAGAAGCAATGAAAAATATTTATCGTCCTGAACCGGCATGTCATATCGTGGATACAATTTTGGAAGAAAATCATGCAGAGCCGAATCATATACCTATGAAATCACCTGCTCTTGCAGAATCATTTACTTAATATGTAACCCTCTTTTATATGTTTAAAGAGGGTTCCTTTTATTGTAAAGATTCCTTTATCCGGCTATTTGAGGGAAGTAAGACTCCCATCTCGAAATTGGGCGAATGCGAGGAAGTTAGGTGGGAGATAGCTTCCCATAAAAGCCTTCACTTTATCCACAAAGAGATGCGCTTTCATTAGACGGTAAAGTCGGAATATTAACAACTATATCCACATTGTCCACAATTTTTAGAAAAATATCCACAATTTCAGTAGTTGATATGTGCGAAAATATATAAAAATATCAAAGTTTTTAGAAAAAAATTCACAATTATATCGATGTTGTGGATAAAGTTGTCCACAACAAAAGAGTTCCCTTATGTATAAGGGAACTCTTTTAGGTTATTTCTGTCAGTCGGGAAAATTATGTAATGAAAATGAATAATTAGGGGGGAAAAACTTCTAATTATTCATTTTCACTTTAAATACTTTTTGAGCGATATCCCGCTGCACGATCTGCTTTTCGAAATTCTCGTTGGTATAGAACTTCTTGTGTACTAGATAATGTATTTTTCGCTTTGTCACGTTTCTTTTTATCCATTACAAATCACCTCGTGTCCTAAAGTCACTATCTATCGTTTCCAAAGACATGGGGTGATATACATATATGCCAAATGGTTAATGATTAATTATTATTTCTAAAAATTTAGATTACGCTTCTTTTAAGTGGTGGGCGTCTTGGAATGTTGTATCACGCATTGTTGCAAGTGTATATTGATCTTTTGGAATTTCATATAGATTATATACTTCTTCATTTACGTTAATTTCATCATAAACGGCTTTTCTCGTTTCATTTGCTAGATTCACATATTGTAGTTTTTCGGCAGCTTTAATAGAACGAATATTTATTTTGCGAATACGCATAAAGATGGTTTCAATATCTAACTCATAGAAAAGTTCGCTAAAAAATGAATCTTTCGCCAATTTATTATAGCCTTTTCCATGGTATGGTTTTCCAAGCCATGTTCCAAGGAATCCAGCTTTTTCTTGCACATCAAATAAAGTAATTGTTCCGATAGGGTTACCCCATTCATCTAAAATTGTGCGTGAAATTAACTCTCCACGCTCTTCGGCTTCAATGGTTTGTTTCGTTAAAAATAAATATTCCTCATAAGAATAAGCCTTTTGACGCACAAAAGGGAAGACAGCTGGATCCACCATTAACTCGTATAGAACGTGGCTGTCGTGTAAGTCGCGTTTTTTCAACACACTAACTCCTCCTCACACGAGGGTAGCATGACGAAAAAGCACCCCACCCTCGAAATTTTTATATCAATCTTTAAAAAATTTCGGGGTGGGAATCGAACCCACTAGAACCAGTTTATAACGCTGGTGGCGCACCATTTGCCTTCCCCATTCATCAATTTGAAAATGATAATCACGACACAAATTGATTATGGTTTCATTCAGTTTATAATCGTATAATACTTTATCTAGTCAAAAAAATAAACTAGTTTTTTTTATTTTTTTTGTAAATTATTTTTCCGTCAATCATAGTTAGTACAGGCTTGGCTAAATAATGGAAAGGATGATGTGTCCATAACACGAGATCAGCGTCTTTTCCAACCTCAATGCTTCCAATTCTATCCTCTAAACGCAAATTTCTCGCTGGAAATATAGTGATTCCTTCCAATGCAGTTTTCTCGTCTAATCCTTCCCTTACTGCGACAGCAGCACAAACATTTAAATATTGAATTGGTGTATAAGGGTGATCAGTTGTTATAGAAACTTCTACTCCATTTTTAGATAATATATGGTAAGTATCCCATGTTTTGTTTTTTAGTTCGATTTTAGACCGGCGTGTAAGAGTGGGACCAACTGAAACTTTTAAATTGTGTTTTGAAAGCTCTTCAACAATAAAGTGTCCTTCTGTACAATGCTCAATACGTAAATCAAGATTGAATTCTGTTGCAAAGCGTAAAGCAGAACTAATATCGTCAGCACGGTGAGCGTGGATACGTACCGGTATTTCGCGGCGTAATGCTTTTAAAATAGGGAGCATTCGAAAATCAGCTTCATGCCCGTAGTGCTGTGCTTCATAGAATGATTCCCGAAGTAACCCCATAATGCCCATGCGTGTAATGGACTCTTTCGTTCCATTACTATGAACCTTTTTAGGGTTTTCTCCAAAGGCAATCTTTAAACCAGCAGGTTCTTGAATAATCATGTGATCAATACAAGTTCCAGCAGTTTTTATTACACAAGTAGTACCGCCGATAATATTTTGACTCCCAGGCATAACGTGAACAGTTGTGATCCCGTTTTGTACAGCGTCTTGAAATGCGATATCAAAAGGATGGATTCCGTCTAAAGAACGGATATGTGGTGTTGAAACTTCAGAGGTTTCGTTAGCGTCATTTCCAGCCCAACCAGTGCCTTCATCATAGAGACCAAGGTGAGTATGGACGTCAATAAATCCAGGTAAGAGATGAAGAGCTCGCGCATCTATAACGGTCATATCTTGAGTAGGCTGAATAGAAGGTTTGACCTCAGCAATTCGTTCTCCTATAACGAGTACATCACCTTGAAACTTGGGGGATGTAATAGGATACACAATGGCTTGTTTGAGCAATATTTTCATAGGTACCTCATTTCTGTTACTTTACAATATTAATGTGATTGAAGAAAAAGTAACTGAAAGGTTATTTGTGTAGTAATGCTCTGAATCCTAGAAAATGAAAGTTTTGAAAGGGAACCCCTTGTAAAACTGTGTTTTAGAAGTACTACATTGTATGCGAAAGTATATTTTGTAATGCATGGTCTATTGTCGGAAATGTGTATTGGTACCCATGTTCAATTGCTTTACTAGGTAATACATGTTGCCCTTCTAGTACAAGTATACTCATCTCACCCAATAAAGCGTGAAGCATAAATGAAGGGACAGGTAACCAATGAGGTTTTCTCATTATAGTTGCCATGGTTTCTCCAAATTCCTTCATTCTTATAGGTAACGGGGCTGTAATATTAAGAGGACCATTAATTTCTTCTTTGTGTATGATGAAATCAATCATGCGAACGACATCATCTATATGAATCCATGATAACCATTGATTTCCAGATCCAATTGTGCCTCCGATATAAAATTGATAGGGAAGTAGCATCTTTGGAAGAGCACCTCCGTCTGCACCTAATATGACTCCGAATCTTGCGTAGATTGTTCGCATTCCAAGAGAACGTGCTTTAGATGCTTCTTGTTCCCATGAATATACTGTATTTGCTAAAAAGTCATTTCCAGGAATCTCATGCTGTTCTGTGAAAGACTCAGTTTCAGACGTTCCATAGTATCCAATAGCACTTGCGTTAATAAATGTATTTGGCTTTGTACCAAGTGTTTGCAATTGTTTAATAAGTCCTTTTGTTGTTTGAATTCGACTGTTTAAAATGGATTCCTTTTGTTTCTTTGTCCACCTACTATTAATAGACTCTCCAGCTAGATTAATAACTACATCAATAGAAGAGAGGGGGAAGGTTTGTAAATCAGGTGTCCATCGTACATACTGAAGGTTAGGGTGGGAAGTTTCAGTAGTTTTGTTTCGAGTAAGAATGTAAACATTATATCCTTTTTGAATAAAAAAAGTAGAAAGGTATTTACCGATAAAGCCGGTACCACCAAAAATTGCGATTCTCACAATTATTTCCTCCTCATTATATATATTCTTGAAAAGCAAAAACGTTCCTTGACTATGTTAAAATAATAGAGAGGTGAGAGTATGGCTGTCATTACAAAAATAGAAGTGCAAAAACGATCGAAAGAGCGATTTAATATTTATATTGATAAAGGTCAAGGTGAAGAGTACGGATTTAGTGTGGATCAAGTAATCTTAATGAAACATGGATTACAAAAAGGTTTAGAAATTGATGAAATAGAGTTAGGCAATATTTTGTTCAATGAAGAGGTACAAAAAGCATATTTACAAGCAATCTCCTATTTATCCTATCAAATGAGAACGAAACAAGAAATAGAAGATTTTTTACGAAAAAAAGAAGTGGGACAGGCCATCATCTCTGAAGTCGTTTCGAAATTATTACATGACCGATATATTAATGATAAAGAGTATGCCATTTTATATACGCGAACGCAAAGTAATGTGAATCGAAAAGGTCCAACTGTTATAAAAAGAGAGCTGTTAAATAAAGGCGTTCAGGATCTAATCATTACACATAGTTTACAAGAGTATCCAAAGGAGAAGCAAATTGAAAATGCTTTGATTCTTGTAGAAAAAAAGAAAAAATCTTATCAAAAGCATTCATTTTTACAAATGAAGCTAAAGTTAGATGAAATGCTTGTTCGTAAAGGATATTCTAGAGATGTGATTCAAATTTGTTTGGAAGAATTGAAAGACGAAAAAGATGACGAAAAGCAACAAGAAGCGTTACACTATCATGGAAATAAATATTATGAGAAATATAAGAAGTATGATGGATGGACATTCGAAAATAAGATGAAACAAGCGTTATATCGAAAAGGATTTTCTATTGATGAAATAGAGATATTTTTACAAATGAAAAGTGAAGAGGGATGAGGGGAATAATAAGATGAATATGCCAAAACGCTACAGTGAAATGACACCGCATGAGCTTAGAGAAGAAATTGGCGCTTTAAAGGAGCAAGCAGTAAAGGCTGAGCAACTTGGAATTGTAAATGAATTCGATGTATTAATGAGAAAGATGGCCATGGCCCGTGCTTACATGACTGATATAAACAAATTCAATATTGGTGAGACATATGAATTAGTAGAAGAACCTGGTGTATTATTTAAAATTACGTACTTCAATGGGGTATTTGCTTGGGGTTATAAGCAAAATGATAATGAAGAGATTGGGATACCAATTTCCTTGTTGCAAGAAAAATAAAAACCAGAGAGCGAATATCTCTCTGGTTTTCATCTTTGGTAGGCGTTAAAGGAGATAGGAGATTCTAAAATTGGCGTTTTTTACATTCGTTGGCCAATATAATGAGAGACTGGGTTTGTTGCGTCTGTCCGTTAACTTGTGCTTTCGCATGTTTCGGACGAGTCCACGTATGGTTAAATAATTCAGAACGACTATCTAAACGATCACGGTAGCTCATCTTTATCACCTCGTGTAGGAAGTTAATTTTTTAGGTTGTACCTGTACTACTCTTCCTGCTGATTTGCAGCACGCATACGTTCTTGTGGGTGCGTGTTAATTGTGCCGTTAGGTCGTTTCGAAGCGAAGCGTGATTTCGCTTTCGGCTGACCGTCGATTTTGCTGTTGTTTTTTGACTCAGACCAAAATTCGGCTTGTTTACCCATTGCGAACGCCCTCCTCATCATCAGTTGATACCTCTTTAAGAAGTATCACTTATAGAATGTGCAAAATAGAAGAAACTATCCTTTAGAAATGAAGGGATAAATAGGTAAAAGGAGATTAGAACATGAATGATATTTATGAAGCATTAACGAAAGAATTATTAGACAAGAATGATAAGCTTTCTTACGGACAAGCTCGTGCGTGGGTTGAATTACTTTGGGAAGATTTTCAAACAACTTATGCGAAATCAGGTCGTTATCAAGGTGAGGAAATGACTGAGCAAGTAGTAAGAACATGGATTAATAATCATGGAGCGCGTCTTCATGAAATGCGTACAAATAATCCGAAATACAGCCATTTAATTAATCAAGAAGACCATTTAAAACATTAAAAAAGCGACTAAAGTCGCTTTTTTTAATGTGGAAGCAATTCCAGTTTCTTTCGAAGTTTTTCTTCGCTGAAAATCCATCCGGTATAAGAATTAATAATATTTAAATTTTGATCGAGCTGAACGATTGCAACGAATGGATAATAATCTTTACTTCGATAGCGCAAATCAATGAAGCGAATTTCGTAATAGTTATCATAATCAAAAATATCCCAACGATATACAGGAGAGAAAGATAAGAAGGCCGAGATGTTTTCATCTTGTTTAGCAGCTCTCATAATAGCGTTATCTGGGAACGGTACCCGATCGAACTTATCGTATATCATAATGTTACCACGATGCCATCTCGCAACGTAGTAATAATCAGTCGTAACGACTGCTAAATGATAATGATAAAATCGATAAGAAGGAGAAATGATGATCTTCTCAACATGTTTGAAACGTTTGTGTACAACGCTTCTTATATTTCTATGCATCATAATCCGTCCGATATAGTAAACAATCATTAATATATATGCAGCTAAGGCTGTATATCCTTTATGGGAACCTACGAGCATGCAAGCAATCGCAAGTATATGGATAAAGAAAATGACAGTATCAAACGTATTAATTATGCCGAGTGCGACCCATTTTTTTGTGAAAGGCCGTAACGCTTGTGTACCGTAGGCATTGAAAATATCTACAAAGACGTGAAGAAAGACAGCTATAAATGACCAAAGTAGTAGATGAAGATATGGAGCGTCTGAAAAGAAGGCGAAAGAGATGCCGCTTATAAGGAATGACCAAAGAATTACTGCAGGAATGGAATGAGTAACCCCGCGATGATTTCTTATATATTTAGCGTTATTACGCAATTTTAAAACTGTATCGATGTCAGGAATATTGGAACCAGCAATTGTAGCGAGCATAACTGCTTGTGGTCCAATATCACTTTGCGCTATAGCTGGGTCTAATGTTGCCAAACTACCTAAAGTGACACCCATAACAAGGTGAGTGGCTGTGTCCATAGAAATCCACCTCCGTTTTTTATTAATGTAACTCTTTTTATTCGATACCTCAAGTCCTTTGCCTTCTATTTCCTATGTCATCTTACTTAAATTTTTTCCTAAAAATCTTTATAATAGTACGTATATGCAAAAAAATGAGGGGGATCAAGTTTGACACTTGAAATATTAGAAAAATTTAACATAAAGCAGTTTCAAAATGATTTAATTGGTTGGTTTGAAAAAGAGCAACGCGACTTACCGTGGCGAGAAAATAAAGATCCATACCGTGTTTGGGTTTCGGAAATTATGTTACAGCAAACAAGGGTAGAAGCTGTAAAACCATATTACGCAAATTTTATGGGGAAGTTCCCTACGTTGGAAGCTTTAGCAAATGCTGATTATGAAGAAGTATTAAAAGCATGGGAAGGTTTAGGGTATTATTCTAGAGCACGAAATTTACACACGGCTGTAAAAGAGGTAAAAGAAGTATATGGCGGGATAGTACCGAGTGATGTAAAGAAAATTGAAAAATTAAAAGGAGTGGGACCATATACAAAAGGTGCAATTTTAAGTATCGCATATGGTATACCAGAGCCAGCAGTTGACGGAAATGTTATGCGCGTGTTATCCCGTATTTTATCAGTATGGGATGATATTGCAAAACCAAAGACTCGAAAAGTTTTTGAAGAGATTGTGCGCGAAATTATTTCAGCTGAAAATCCATCTTATTTTAATCAAGGTTTGATGGAATTAGGTGCACTAATTTGTATTCCTAAAAATCCAGCATGCTTACTTTGTCCTGTACGTGAGCATTGTAGGGGATATGCTGAAGGTGTTCAAAAAGAACTACCAGTAAAAAGTAAAGCGAAAGCTCCTACAATGGTACCGCTTGTTGCAGGAGTACTTCAAACTGAAGATGGTCGTTACGTTATTAATAAACGTCCAAGTAGCGGATTATTAGCTAATATGTGGGAGTTTCCGAATATTGAACTTGGTGAAGGGATTCGAAGTCAGAAAGAACAGCTTATAGATTATATGAAGGAAAAGTTTGAGCTTTCGATTTCTATTGATGAGTACGCAATGAATGTGCAACATACGTTTACGCATCGTACCTGGGATATATTCGTATTTTACGGAAAAGTAACTGGTGATATTGTTGAAACAGATACATTAAAGTTTGTATCGAAAGAAGCATTTGAGCAGTTACCTTTCTCTAAATCGCATCGTACGATTTATGAGAGTTGTGTTGAGAAAATTACAATGCAATAAACAAAAAAAGTGTTCCCTAGATTGGGAACACTTTTTTAATCGTAAGAAATTTTTGTCCCATGAGTCCAACTGGCATCACCTTCTTGTAAGCCACCTCTTGATTCAATTTCTATTACAATTTCTTTATAAATACTTTGACCTTCTGCGTTTAAATAGGGCAAAATCTGTTGTAATGAATGATGAAAATAAGCTAATTCATCTTCTTTCCATTCATTTTTTGAAATCATCGTTAGTTCAGTCATATCGCGTCCTATATACATATTTCCACCTCCGTACCCTATAGTTTGAATGAGTATTAAGAGATATATGCGGAAATTTTTCAACAGAAAATTACGGATAGTTTCCGAGTGAATTGGTTACATTATTGGTTGTGGAGGTGAGAAAGATGAGTAAAAAACAACAAGGTTACAACAAGGCAACTTCTGGTGCTAGCATTCAAGGTACAAATGCTAGTTATGGTACAGAGTTTGCGACTGAAACAAATGTACAAGCAGTAAAACAAGCAAACGCACAATCAGAAGCAAAGAAAGCACAAGCTTCTGGTGCACAAAGTGCAAACGCTAGTTATGGTACAGAATTTGCAACTGAAACAGACGTGCATGCTGTGAAAAAACAAAATGCAAAATCAGCTGCAAAACAATCACAATCTTCTAGTTCAAACGAGTAATGAAAGAAAAACACTTCTCCAATTCGAGAGAAGTGTTTTCTTTGTGTGCGGGTCATTGTAATGAAAAGAAAGTGAACGACATAACTTCTAATAAGTCAACAAATGTAGTCAAAGGAGAAGGAAGTTAAAGATTAGAAATATGTAATTAGGAATAATAACTAATGAATAAATCTAAAAGGGGGTAAGTAATGAAGGATTTTGATAAGTTGGTAGGAGAGCAATTGGAAACGATGGATGAGCTGTTAAAATTGCAATCACACTTAGAGAAGTATCAGCAAATTGAAGTGAGTGAAAAGGATACGTGCGATAAAAAAGACTTACATTTTATTCGCCAAGAAATATATAGAACAGAAATAGCATTGAAACTATTACATGAAAAATTCGAAAAGCAAACGAATAGTGTGATTAAATCTTTTGAAACTGAAAAAATGATTTCAAATTTAGGATAAGATATGTTCTTACCTTCAGATGAAAAGTCCTTCTTAACATGAAAATAAGGAAGGGCTTTTTCTGTTATTATTTCCTCATTTATAAATGAGTCAGGAAAAGCCTCAGTAGGGATATGGTATTCAACAATAAACATGCAGTGTAAAAAATAGAGTCTTGTCGCTTTAGTTTTAAAATTTCGACAAAAAAGTTATAATAGAAAAAAAGTGAATGCAGTTCAAAGGATAGTTGAGTTAATTTAAGAAGGGCATTTGCAGTTGAAAGAAGGGAGCATATATGGCATTTCCCAAAGAAGGAGAAAAAGTACAAATACATAGTTATAAACATAATGGCTCCATTCATAGAATGTGGGAAGAGACAACGATTTTAAAAGGGACACAGAGTCTTGTAATTGGAGCGAATGATCGAACAATAGTTACAGAATCAGATGGCCGAACATGGGTTACTAGGGAACCTGCAATTTGTTATTTTCATGCAAACTATTGGTTTAATGTGATTGGGATGCTAAGAGAAGAGGGTGTATATTATTATTGTAATTTAAGTTCTCCTTTTGCATATGATTCAGAAGCATTAAAGTATATTGATTATGATTTAGATATTAAAGTGTATCCAGATATGACATATACACTGTTAGATGAAGATGAGTATGAAAAGCATAGTCAAATCATGCAATATCCACCTGTTATTGATACAATTTTAAAGCGAAATGTAGCACATTTAACGCAGTGGATTCATCAAAGAAAAGGTCCATTTGCACCAGATTTCGTAGATATGTGGTATGAGAGATATTTAATGTACAGAAATTAAAACAAACCTGCAGGGGATTTCCCGGCAGGTTTGTCCTATTAGAGGGGGGATTATGTGCAAGGTATAAAAAGATATTTACAATTTGTTAAACCATATAGATGGCTTATTGCTATTACAATTGTTATCGGTCTAGTTAAGTTCGGTATCCCGCTTATTATGCCATGGTTATTAAAGTATATTATCGACGATGTAATCCAAGGTGGGGGTTCACTTCAAGATAAAACGTCCCAATTAATAACGGCGATTGGGATAGCCTTTTTTATTTTTGCAGTATTAAGGCCACCGATTGAATATTATCGTCAATATTTCGCGCAACGTATCGCGAATACAATACTATATGATTTGCGGAAACATATTTTTGGTCACTTGCAAAAATTGAGCTTGCGTTATTATTCGAATACAAAAACAGGAGAGCTTATTTCACGTGTAATCCATGATGTAGAGCAAACGAAGGATTTTGTAATTACCGGTTTAATGAATGTTTGGTTAGATACTGCGACAATTGCGATTGCTATTATTGTTATGTTTTCTATGAACATAAAGTTAACGTTTGTTGCTTTATTGATTTTACCTATTTATGTTGTTGCGGTGAAATATTTTTTCGGACGTCTTCGAAAATTGACGAAAGAACGTTCACAAGCGTTAGCAACTATGCAAGGTTATTTACATGAACGCATTCAAGGAATGCAAGTGACGCGTAGCTTTGCATTAGAAGAGTATGAGGGTAAGCAGTTTGAAAAAAGAAATAATGAATTTTTAACGAAAGCATTAACGCATACAAGTTGGACGGCGAGAACATTTTCGGCAGTAAATACTTTAACTGATTTAGGCCCGTTACTTGTCATTGGTTTTGCAGCATATGAAGTAATTCAAGGTCAGTTAACGCTAGGGACTATGGTTGCTTTTGTTGGTTATATGGATAGTTTATATAGTCCGCTTCGCCGCCTTGTTAATTCATCTACAACATTAACGCAATCTTTCGCCTCAATGGATCGAGTGTTTGAACTGTTAGATGAAAAGTACGATATTGTTAATGTGCCAAATGCGGTACAAGCGAAAAAATTAAATGGAGAAATTGTATTTGATAATGTGTCTTTTCGTTATAATGCAGATGAAAAAGAGATATTACATAACTTGTCATTAACTATGCGGCCAGGAGAGAAGGTAGCACTTGTAGGAGCGAGTGGGGGAGGAAAGTCATCTCTTGCTAGTTTAATTCCGCGTTTCTATGATGTTTCGGAAGGGTCAGTTTATGTAGATGGGATAGATGTAAGAAAGTATGATATGAGAAATTTACGTAGCCATATTGGAATTGTACTGCAAGATAATTTATTATTTAGCGATACAATCGGAGCTAATATTTTATATGGAAATCCGAAAGCTAAAGAGACAGAAGTGATTGCAGCAGCCAAAGCCGCGCAAATTCATGATTTTATTATAGAGTTACCAGATGGTTACAATACTGTTGTTGGAGAACGTGGTGTGAAGTTATCTGGTGGGCAAAGGCAACGTGTAGCAATTGCGCGAGTATTTCTAAAGAATCCATCGTTACTTATATTAGATGAAGCAACTTCTGCTTTAGATTTAGAAAACGAACGGTATATTCAAGAGGCACTTCAAACGTTAGCTGCTGATCGGACGACGATTATAATTGCACATCGATTAGCAACGATTACGCATGTTGATACAATTATTTACATTGAAGATGGTGAAATTAAAGAAACAGGTTCTCATGAAGAGTTAATGAAAAAAAGGGGATTCTATTACAATTTATATCAACTTCAAAATATAACAGAAACAGCTCCTTTAGCGTAAAAGGAGCTGTTTTTTATTCGTCTTCTTTTTTATCGTCGATTTGGAGTTCTGTTTCTGGCTTATGGTATGTGTAGAAGCTATCCACAAGTAAATCTAAATGCTCTACTTCTTCACTATAATTAATAATTGAAGAAATAAGAGGGAATAGATGTAACCATGTTTTATATGCTTCCTCATCATCTTTGTTTTGATACTCCATAAAGATATCAATTAATTCTTGTTTACCTGTTTCAACTTCATCAAGCATCTCAACGGATTGTTGTTTCTTTGCTTTACCAATAAATTTTAATAAAACTTGTTCATGATAATGCGTTAATGAGTCAAGTTCGTTTTGAATAGATTCCTGAAATTCTTCTGGCATATAGCGCAGTTCATTTTCAGTACGATGTAATGATTTTAACGTACTTAAAGCACGGCTTGTCGTCGCTAACATTTGTCTGAATAAAACGAGCTTACGAATTTTTGCGAACTGTACTTTTTTCGTGTAGCTTCTTTCTTCTTTATACAGCAAATAGTAATGGTTTAGTTTGATCATTTTTTCTTTCATACGATCAATATCAGTTTTTAACGTTGTAAAGTCAGAAGCTTGTCTGCTATTCATTCGAATCCATTTCACAATTTCCTCTGTATTATCAACGATACGATGATAAAGCTTTGTTTCGTATTTTGGCGGCATAAACACTAAATTTACAACTGAAGCCGCAATAATTCCGATCATAATCGTCGCAAAGCGAAGTAAGGCAAAACTAAAGAAATCTTCGCCTTGATACTCCATAATGGCGATAACTGTTACTAAAGCAATTGATATTGTGTTTTCTAATCGTAATTGTAATGTAAGAGCAATTACTAATATACATGTTAATCCAATAATAAAAGGATTATGTCCAAAAGCAGTAGCAAATACGATAGCGAATACCGCACCAATTACGTTTGCTTGAATTTGTTCAAGTGCAGTTAAATACGAACGATATACAGACGGTTGAACAGCGAATATAGCTGAGATTCCCGCAAATACCGGACTCGGTAAGTGAAGTAAAGTACAAGCAAATAAAGCTAATGTGATGGCAATACCCGTTTTTAAAATGCGAGCACCAAGTTTCATACCCTTAATAAGATCCTTTCTCTTGTCATAATGAATGTACAACATGATACTATACATTCATTACAATATGTTAGCAAGTGATATTTTAGTGATATAAAAAAAGAAATTAAGATTCATTTATCCCGCTATTTGCGGGCAGTAGAACTCCTACCTCAAAGTTCGGCTAGAGCAAAGGAGTTAGGTGGGAGTCGGGCTGCCCGTAAATGCCCGATTGGTGTGGGCTAATAATCAGTGGGGGATGAACAAAACCCCCACTGATTAAAGTTTCACTTTATAATTTTTTCCTAATTCTTTTTAAACATTAATTTTTAGTAAAAAAACCTGCTGAATTTCAGCAGGTTTCAAATTGTTACTATAGATTACTATGAGAAGTATACTTCGTCAATTTTTTATTGAAAATAAAAAGGGTATATATCACTCAGTTGAGATAGATGGATCAGCCTGCTCCTTTTTCGGGATAATTTCAAAAAATTGCTGCTGCATATCATCTAGTAACGGGGTTAACAAAGCAACTTCCTCATATTGCTCATGCTCATTTAATACACGAATATAATCTAGCAATAGTTCAGTTACATCTTGCACACCATTTTTACTAATTGATTGTAATGTAACATTTGCACCTTTTGCGATTCTTCTTTTTAAGGCTTTTTCTGTTAAACCTAAGTTTGAATCATGACGTAAATAAACAACACCACCAGTCATACCAGCACAGATCCATGGACCAGGATCTCCTAAAACAAGAGCCCGCCCATTTGTCATATATTCAAAAGCGAAACCTTTAATATTCGAGTATGATCCTATATTTCCTTGCTCTTTTTCACGGAGTGGTTTTGTCATTCTCCCTCCAATTATCATGTCTGCTCCAGAAAGGCGAATACCAGCACGAGCGTCGGCGTTACCTTGCACGTATAATGCACCTTTTTGTGCACCATATCCAAATCCTTTTCCGACAGATCCATTATAATATGTTCCATTTTTACCTTTTGCTTTCGTTATATAAATGCCACCGCCAAATGAAGTTTTGCCAATGCCATCTTGTGCGCCGCCATTTACGTGTATAAATAAGTTTTCACTATTGTAAGCACCTAATCCATTTCCAGGAACAGAGCCATTTGTATACTTTAATGTAAGTGGTTCAAGCTTTGTATCTTCATATAATTTACTACGAACGCGATAACAAGATTCTAAACCGCCCATAACTCGTTGTTCTACGCCAACTCCTACTAATTCTTTTGAGTGAGGAGAATGCACTGTTTCAAATTGTTTTTCTTCCACAGATACTCTTGTTGTAACAGTTGAATTTTCTATCGTTTGTAGTAAATTATATAACTCTAACAAATCTTGACCTCGAACTTGTTCTAATAAATCGGAACGCCCGACAATTTCTTGTAAATTTGTATAACCGAGTTGCCCTGTTAACCGTTTTAATTCTAAACCGAAAGTGGTGAATAAATTTAATAGGCCAGCAACTGCGCTTTCTAATTCGCGCGGGACGAAGCGGCGTAATCCATGTTCTTTCGCTTGTGCTTCAGATTCAATTTGTGTTGCAATTCCAACGTGGCAAGTATCTAGATGACAACCACGGCAAGTTGTACAGCCGATGGCAATCATTGATAATGTACCAAACCCAATACGGTTTGCTCCAAGAAGCATGATTTTTAAGGCGTCATTTACACTTCGAATACCACCATCTGCCCAAATTTCTACTTTATGTCTCATACCTGCTTCTAGTAGAGCGTTGTGAGCAGCTTTAACACCGATTTCTACTGGAAGACCTACATGTTGTAATGCATGAATACGTGCAGCCCCTGTTCCGCCGTCAAATCCGCTAATGTTAATAAAATCAGCGCCAGCTTTAGCGATACCGACAGCAATTGTTCCAATGTTAGGAACGACAGGGACTTTTACGGCTACTTTTGCAAGTTGATTAGCCGTTTTAATTTCTGTAATCATTTGAGCTAAATCTTCAATCGAATAAATATCATGGTTGTTAGAAGGCGAAATTAAATCTGATCCAATTGTAGCGTTACGTGCCTCAGCAATTTTTGCGGTTACTTTAGAACCTGGTAAATGTCCGCCTTCGCCAGGTTTTGCGCCTTGACCGATTTTTATTTCAATTAAATTTGATGAATTTAGTAGTTCAGCGTTTACTCCAAATCGGCCAGATGCAACTTGTTGTCCACGTGTATTTGGGTATTTGCCAATCATATCTTTAATTTCGCCGCCTTCACCGTTCAAACTAATCATATTTAGCTGATCGGCAGCTTCTGCATATGCACGAAAGGCAATTTCATTTTGAGAACCGAATGACATGGAACTAATAATAAACGGTAAATCATGATTTTGAATGCTAATAGACACTTCTTCAGCCGGAACGACATGCTTTGTTTGTTTCGTTTGAACAAGGTGTCTGATTGCAATCGGATTATTGTCTTCTAATTCACTTAACTTTTCGCGGTAATCATCATAAGAATTTCCTTTTGCAACATCACCAATTGCTTTCCAAATCCGCGGGAATATATGAAATGATTTTCGCATTCTAATTTTAGGGTTGTTATAATCATCTGCCCGCGATTTCGCATCTTTAGCAAGCGATTCAAGTGAAAAAGCTAAATCATTTGAACCGAAGAAATTCGTAATTTGTAATATATTTGCGATTTCCTCATGTAATCCGATAGAGGAATAGAGGCGGCCGTAACCACGTAACTCATGAATTCCAATTGTTGAAATGACTTTCTCTAGTCCTTTATTAAGTGCATTATACAGATTCATAATTGGTGTTTTTGATCCATCATTTACGGTCGCGAACAATAAATATGGATTAATACTGTCTGCTCCTAATCCATATAGTGTGACGATATCGTGTAAGGAGCGAAGAGCGCCAGAACGTATAACGAGAGAACAGTTTCGGCGTAATTTATTTTCACTTAATACTTGATGTACTTTAGCGGTAACTAAATGTGGATCCATCCATAACTGTTCATTTTGATGAGCTTTTGCGTCATCTAATAATAGTAGGGAAGCACCATTGTTAACGGCAGCTATCGCTTCGGAACTAATTCGATTTAATGCGCATTGTAAAGTTTCTAACGGACTGAAGGTGGCAGAAATTGTAGCGATAGAGCTATGTGTAACGAACAACTGTATAAGTTGTTCGTACGTAATTGTGTGCAATTCCTCTGCGATAGATTGTGCAACACTTCCTTCTAAAATAATTGGTGAAAGCATCTCAACTACAAATGGCTGTTTCATCTTACTTAATAAACTTGGACGCTCTCCAAGTACAGTACGTGTAGAGAAGTGTTCAATTTCACGATCACGGTCAATTGCTGGGTTTGTAACAACAGCTACACTTTCTTTAATAAAGTCAGCAATATTTCGTCTATCCGTATCGAGTGCAGCAAGTGGCGAGTCATGACCAAGTGAGCGAATTGGCTCAACTCCTTTTGTTGCCATCTGTTCAAGGAGCTGAATATGCTCTCGATCCCACCCGAAAGAAACGTACTGTTTCGTTTCAACTTGAACAGAATCACATAATCCTTGGATTTCTTTCGTTTCAGGGATAGATAAGTTTAAATGATAATTGTTAACATCGATTCGTTTTTGGAAACGATTATATACTTCAATTTGGTATTTGTCGTATTCATAAAGAACAAGTTCATCTTGTTCATTCCATTTTAATCCGACCTTTTCTCCAGGAGCGAGTGGTTTCGGTTCTTCTACATATTCGGTTGGTGATACAACTCCAGGTTCAGAAGAGAAAATATAAGAGCTTTCTGTTTCTACTTTCCATACTGGTCGTAGGCCAAGGGAATCGACGCTGAATACAGCTTCATCTTTATAGCGTGAAATAATGCCAGCTGGTCCTTGTGCGAAATGTCCCCAAGCTTCTCTTATATAAGTGTATAAGTTTTGTAAGTTTGTTTCGTATAGTTTTATTTCATTAATAATTGGTGGGAATAGTATATCCATCGCTTCAAATAAGCTGTAGTTATATTGAACAAGAAGAGTCTCTAAGGTGCGGTTTAAATCTTGGGAGTCACTTCCCCCTGCAGTTAGTGGTACATGAATCATTTCGGCTTGATCACGTAATTTGGCAATTGTATTAATTTCACCATTATGTCCGAGAATGCTAAATGGTTGTACACGAAAAAAATTAGATAATGTATTAGTAGAATAGCGATTATGTCCTAGTGTCATAGTTGAAGCGATAAGTGGGTGTTGTAAATCGTTGTAATAGGCAACAAGTGTATCTCCAGCACCTAGAACTTTATATACAACATGATCACGACTTAATGAAGCAACGTGAATCGCTTCGTTTTCCTCTATTTTTATCGTTACAGCAAATAATGTTTGCTCAATACTTTTAACTTCATTTTCAGAGATAAGGGCAACTTGCCAAAATAAAGGTTCTTCCTGTTTACCAAGTGGACCGAGTGCATCGGAATTTATTACATCATCACTTTCGAAAATAATAGTAAAGTTTTCATTGTTTAATTGCGTACGAATGTAATTTTTTAAGTCAACAATATTTTCTTTTTTGTTTAGAAAAAAATGTCCAACGATAAAGTGGGGATGATCCACAATCGTTGGATTATATCCGCTACTTTTCAATTTTTCGTTCCAAAGTGCTTTTGGTACATCAATATGGATTCCAATACCATCGCCTTCGCCATTGATGAAACCAGCTCTATGGTTCATTTTGATTAGTGATTGTATACAAAGGTCGATATTTTCTTTTGTAGGAATTTTTCTTTTTTCCATAACGGAAACGATTCCACACGCATCATGTTCTGCATTTTTATAATCTCGAAATAAAGACGGTGTCCATGTATTTTTTTTATTGAGCATCCGTCAATCCCCCCTTTTGTAAAAGATTGAATAATCTTACTATTTAAGGTGTAAATCACCTTGTACACAGAGATAATAACGATCTAAAAGAATTTAAAACAGATAATTATGAATAATTATACTATTAATGCGGGATTTATGAAATAGAAAAAAGGAAAAAAGAAAGGTAACCTTTCTTTTTTCCTTGTAATGACAGTATTATTTATTGTCTGCTAAAGCAGCAAATGCTCTTCCAACAGCTTCAATTGTATATTCGATATCTTCTTGTGTATGTTCTGT
This sequence comes from Bacillus cereus group sp. N24, assembly GCF_016483345.1. Taxonomy (NCBI): domain Bacteria; kingdom Bacillati; phylum Bacillota; class Bacilli; order Caryophanales; family Bacillaceae; genus Bacillus; species Bacillus cereus group sp. N24. The sequence continues at coordinate 7,132 of NZ_JAEHCA010000022.1, read as the reverse complement.
CGTTAAGAACCATGCTTCATATTTAGATGGTGCTAAATTAATACCTTCTTGAAGCATAAGTTTGAAGAATCTACCGAACATTTCACCATCTGTATTTTTGGCTGCATCGTAATCTTCAATTGTATTTGTCGTGAAGTATACAGTTAATGCACCCTTTAGGCGGTTTACTGTAATATCGATATTATGTTTTGTAGCTTGCTCTAAAATTCCTTTTTCAAGCATTGCGCCAAGTTCATCTAATTTCTCGTATACGCCTTCTTGTTGAAGAACTTCTAGACAAGCGATACCAGATGCCATAGAAGCAGGATTTCCTGCCATTGTACCAGCTTGATATGCAGGTCCAAGCGGGGCAACTTGTTCCATAATTTCTTTCTTACCACCGTAAGCGCCAATTGGAAGTCCGCCGCCGATAACTTTACCAAGTGCAGTTAAGTCTGGTGTTACGCCAAGTAAGTCTTGAGCACCACCGTACATAAAGCGGAAAGCAGTAATAACTTCATCATAAATTACTAATGCACCAGCTTCATGGACAAGCTCATTTACTTTCTCAAGGAATCCAGGTTTAGGCTCTACAATACCGAAGTTTCCAACGATTGGCTCTACAAGGATAGCTGCTACTTCATGTCCCCATTTATCTAACGCTTCTTTTAAAGTTTCTACATTATTAAAGGGAACGGTAATAACCTCTTGTGCAATACTTTGTGGCACACCAGCTGAATCAGGAGTTCCAAGAGTAGAAGGGCCAGAACCAGCTGCTACAAGTACTAAATCGGAATGACCGTGGTAACAACCAGCAAATTTCATAATTTTTGTGCGACCAGTGTAAGCGCGGGCAACACGAATGGTTGTCATAACGGATTCTGTACCAGAGTTTACGAAGCGGACTTTATCTAATGCAGGCATTGCTTCTTTTAACATTTTTGCAAATTTTACTTCTAGTGCTGTTGGCGTTCCGTATAGTACACCATTTTCAGCAGCTGTTGTAATTGCTTTTGTTATATGGGGGTGAGCATGTCCAGTAATAATAGGACCGTATGCTGCTAAATAATCGATATATTTATTTCCATCTACATCCCAGAAATAAGCACCTTTTCCACGTTCCATTGCAACGGGAGAACCGCCTCCAACTGCTTTGAAAGAACGAGAAGGACTATTAACACCACCAACGATATGTTCTAAAGCTTCTTTATGTAATGCTTCTGATTTCGTGAAATTCACTACAATTCATCTCCTTACAAAAATCTATGTATTATTCTAACATGTTTTTAGAAAAGACGTATTGTTTGTGATAGAAGGAGCAGTTGGGTAAACTATTCGTTGTGACATTTAGGAAGGGGGTCCGATTATGAAATCGGTAATTGAGGTACAAGGGTTACGTAAAGAGTTTACAGCCTATTCAAGTCGTCCGGGATTAAAGGGTGCATTTCGCGATTTATTAAATCGTAATTATAAAATAGTACCAGCAGTAAATGATGTGTCTTTTACTGTGAAGCAAGGTGAAATGGTTGGTTATATTGGTGAGAATGGTGCTGGTAAATCAACGACGATTAAAATGCTTACAGGGATTTTGACCCCGACTTCAGGGCAAATCACGGTGAACGGAATGAATCCACATAAACAAAGAGAAGAATTTGTGAGAACAATTGGTGTTGTTTTTGGTCAGCGCTCTCAGCTTTGGTGGGATATTGCGGTACAAGAATCGTTTCGTTTATTGAAGAAAGTGTACGGTGTTTCAGACACTCAGTATAAGGAACATATGGAGCACGTAATTGAAACGTTAGATATTGGTCCTTTATTAGATAAGCCTGTCCGAAAGTTATCTCTTGGCCAAAGGATGCGCTGTGAATTAGCGGCAGCATTAATTCATAATCCACCGTTACTATTTTTAGATGAGCCAACAATAGGGCTAGATGTTCTTGTGAAATTGAAAATACGTGAATTCTTAAAAGAGATGAATGAACGTTATAAAACAACAATTTTATTAACAACACATGATATTACTGACATTGAAGCTTTATGTGAGCGCGTTATCATGCTGGATGAAGGAAATATTATGTATGACGGTTCTTTAAATAACCTTCGCACACAGTGGGGAGCAGAGAAGGAAATCCATTTTCAATTTGTCGCTCCAGTTTCTTATCAGATGTTATCGATGGTTATGCCAGATAGTCAAGTCGTTTGGTCAAAAGCGAAAGAGGAAAATGCGTGGGTTGCAAAAATACCGAATGAAGAAATTATTATTTCAATGCTTATTTCTAAAGTAGTACAAGCTTTTCAAATTAAAGATTTAAAAATTAACGAAGTGTCTACAGAGGAAATAATTCGTAACATTTATGAAGAAGGTATTAAGCATGGGTAAGTATATTGAAATGATTCGCATTCGCTTTTTAATGATGCTTGCTTATCGTACAAATTATTACAGCGGGATTTTAATTTATACGATTAATATCGGTGCGTATTATTTTTTATGGCAAGCGATTTATAGCGGGAAAGAGAATATTGAAAGTTTATCTATTTCGCAAATGACTACGTATATTGCGATCGCATGGATGGCACGTGCTTTTTATTTCAATAATATAGATAGAGAAATTGCGATGGAGATTCAAGAAGGGCGTGTGGCGGTAGAACTAATTCGTCCATATAACTATTTAGGAATGAAAGTTATGCAAGGTCTTGGCGAAGGGATATTTCGTTTTGCATTCTTTTCAATCCCAGGTATGGTCATCGTTACTTTGTTATTTTCATTACAAATTACAACGAATTTTCAAACGTGGTTATATTTCTTCTTATCGTTAATATTTAGCTTTATCATTAATACACAAATAAACTTAATGACGGGAATGCTTACATTCTTCTTATTTAATAATAGTGGAATTATGTATGCAAAACGTGTCGTGATTGATTTATTTTCTGGTTTATTATTACCGATTAGTTTTTATCCATTATGGGCCCAAAAAGCAATGGTGTTTTTACCGTTTCAAGCAATTAGTTATATTCCGAGTATGATTTTCTCTGAAGGTATACAGGGAAGTAAGTTATATGAAGCTTTGTTATTTCAAGTAATTTGGGCAATTATACTTATTATTCCAATTGTACTCATGTGGAAAACGGCGAGAAAACGTCTAATTGTACAAGGGGGATGATAGGATGCTATATATAAAATTATTTTTGCAATACGCAAGCCAATATATAAAAACAAAATTAGAGTATCGAGGCGATTTTATCGTCGGATTACTTTCGGATTTATCACTACAAGCGGTTAATTTAATCTTTATTCTCGTAGTATTTGGGCATACACAAGCATTAAAAGGATGGAGCCGAGAAGAAGTCATCTTTATTTATGGTTTCTTTTTAGTACCGTTTGCCATTTTTTCAGCATTCTTTAACATATGGGACTTTAATGATCGTTACATTATTAAAGGTGAAATGGATCGTGTATTGACGAGACCAATTCATAGCTTATTTCAAATTATATTAGAAAGAATGGAACTTGAATCTTTAATTGGAGCGGTTACAGGAATTATTGTAATGGGATACGCAGCAGTAGAACTAAATTTATCCTTTTACTGGTATGATTTCTTCCTATTCTTACTGATGGTAGGAGGAGGAGCGCTTGTGTACGGCGGGATATTTGTTACGCTTGCGAGCCTTGGTTTTTGGTCGGATGCGAAAAGTTCCATTATGCCGCTTATGTATAACATAGGTAATTACGGCCGCTATCCTGTTAATATTTATAACCGTGTAATTCGTTTCATTTTAACGTTTGTTTTACCATTTGCATTTGTTGGAGTATACCCAGCGGCGTACTTCTTAAGAAAAACAGAGTGGAATAGCTATGCATTTGCAACGCCAATTGTTGGTGTCATTTGCTTTACTATTGCAATTACTCTCTGGAATCAAGGGGTAAAACGATATCGTGGTGCGGGGAATTAATTATAGAAGCTTGTTCGTTTCAAAGGGATAAATCAGCCGCCCATCTCATACATATAAAATGAGGTGGAGGACATGTTATGGGGATTTATTCTATTAACTGCAGCAGTAGCTATTTTAAGAAGTGTCCAATTATTATGGAGTTCGTATTCAGATTCAAAACGTTTCTTTTCGTTATATAATTTAGCCTCGTTATTTTTAATTTATACAACAGTACTGATTGCATTTGGATTAAGTTATGTTGTATTAGAGGAAATGGGTTTTACAGTTTTGAAAGAAGATAGTGAAAGGTTGACCGCTCATTCTTTTCAGCTTGTTGAAATTTGTTTATATTTTAGTGCAGTCACTTTATTGTCCGTTGGATATGGTGATATAGCTCCGATTGGAATAGGGAGATGGATTGCAATCGGAGAAGCACTAATTGGATATACATTACCGTTTGCTTTTGTGATGAGGTCTGTAATAGACAATGAAAAATAAGATCGCATTTGATATAGTAAAAGAAACAATAAGGAGTGATAATAATGATTACAGTAGGAGAAATGGCACCGGAATTCACGTTAGAAGGAAGTAACGGAGAACAAGTTCGCTTAGCTGACTTTCGCGGGAAAAATGTAGTTCTATATTTTTATCCGAAAGATATGACTCCAGGGTGTACAACAGAAGCATGCGATTTTCGTGATGCATATGGATTATTTCAAGAGAAGGATACGGTTATCCTTGGTGTAAGCCCTGACTCAGCGAATAGACATTTGAAATTCATTGAGAAGCATGAACTTCCATTTACACTTTTAGTAGATGAAGATCATAAAGTGGCAGAATTGTACGATGTTTGGAAATTGAAAAAGAACTTCGGGAAAGAGTATATGGGAATCGAACGCTCGACATTTCTTATTAATAAAGACGGTGAACTTGTAAAAGAGTGGCGTAAGGTAAAAGTAAAAGGGCATACCGAGGACGTTCTTTCTTATATAAAGTAAACCTATAGTGGAGGTAAAATATATAGAAGTAAGGCAAGTGTCTATACATATTTTATCGTCTTACATAAAGTGGAAGTGTAGGGCATACCTCCTCAGATGATAGTATTCCAAGTGCGATTATGTCGCACTTTTTTCTATGTAAATGTATAGAAACTGGGGAAAGATACATAAGAATAAGGCTATATACAAAAATAAACCACATACTTATAGTAGAAATATTGACGATTTATAAGAAAAGGAGTACACTCTTTATAAGAATTATAAAATAATAATCCGTATAGAATCGGGGTGCATGACGGTGGTCAAAGAAGAATTAAAAGAAGCGCTAGAAATGCTGAAAAATACGGGTGTACGCATTACTCCACAGCGTCATGCTATTTTAGAGTACCTTGTGGAATCTATGACGCACCCAACAGCGGATGACATTTATAAAGCATTAGAAGGTAAGTTTCCAAATATGAGTGTTGCAACTGTTTATAATAACTTACGTGTATTTAAAGAAGTTGGACTTGTAAAGGAATTAACTTATGGAGACGCTTCAAGTAGATTTGATTATGTTACAAGTCAACATTATCATGTGATTTGTGAAAAATGTGGTAAGATTGTTGATTTTCCTTATGGAGGATTGGAACAGCTTGAAGAGGAAGCTGCGAAAACGACAGGCTTCGTTATTAATAGTCATCGCTTAGAAATTTATGGCGTTTGTCCAGAGTGTCATAAGGCGTAATATATAATAAAAAAAGAGGCTGACGGTTACGTCAGCCTCTTTTTTTATTATATAAAGGTATCTTATGTTTATTTGGAATTACAGCGTTAAGTGGAAAGGCCATGGGAGCAAGTTAAGTTAGTAAGAGGGTTAGATAAAACTGCGTCGAATAGATTTTATGTAGTGAAAATAACATCTTGGGGGATGCGCTTTGAAAACATATGAGATTAAAAATAACATTCCAACATTGGAAGAATACAAGTATTTATGTGACTCTGTCGGGTGGACTAATTATATGAATTTTGAAGTGGTGGAAACATCACTTCAAAATTCTATTTACTGCGTCACAGTCAATAATAATAATCGAATTGTGGGTATGGGGAGAATTGTTGGTGATGGGGCTATCTATTTCTATATTCAAGATATAGTGGTTCATCCAGATTATCAAAAGAATGGTATTGGAAAGAAAATAATGAGTGCTTTAGTTGAATACTTAAATCAGACTGCACCGGATAAAGCGTTTGTTGGTTTGTTTGCATCAGAAGGTAAAACGTCATTCTATGAAAAATATAATTTTAAAGATTACTCACCCAACATGACGGGGATGTTTACTGTAATATCGAAAAAATAGACATAATAAATTTTAGAAGAAGACAGTAAGCGATATGAAAGGCATCGTTTTTCTAATAGCCTTTTTCCTTATTAAACTAACGGGAACTTTAGTTTAATAAGGAAAAATTAAAAAGTCGATTTCTTGGTTAAGAAATCGACTTTTTAATGAGTTGAAACTTCTTTAGCTTTGTAAATAGAACTGTACCCTATATCCCTATAATTTATAGCTCTTCTTATTATATTTCTCATCAAATTCTTTTCCTTCTAGATTTCGATCAAGTGTTAAAGGTTGATTGCAATGCATACATGCGTCGACACGACCGAGCATTTTTGTTGGTTTATCGCAGCTTGGACAAATGATTTGTATAGTCTTTGTAGATAACATACCAATCCAAAAGTAAACGACAGTACTAGCGATAACAGCTAAAAAACCAACCATCATAAATGTTGTCATAATAATAATGTTGTCGCGGAAAAAGACACCTAAGTATGCAATGAAGAGGCCGATAAATACTAAACTTAGTGCAAAGGTCCGAATCTTATTGATTTTGTTTGAATATTTAATGCTCATTCTCACCACACTCCTATAATAATAATATAACACAAAATTTAGAATTTTCATTCGCTAGAGATTATGTTAAAGCGATAAGATATGAAATAAGGAGGAATGAAGAACGAACGGAAATAATAAGGGTTATCAAAGGTTTTTTAACTCCTTAACGGGATGTGAAATTTTTTTATAAAAAGTATTGACCTTATATATACTGCGTGATATATTAATAAACGTCGCTGATGCGGAAACGCAGAAAATGACAAAAAAGAAATTGAAAAACTTAGTTGACATCGAAAAACGAAGATGTTAACATAAGGAAGTCGCAAATGAGCGACCAAGTAGTTCTTTGAA